>JADCCH010000054.1 GCA_020252865.1 Methylobacterium sp. | reverse complement strand
GTGCAATCAGAAAGTCGGTGAGCAATGGGACCGGTCGGCCCGTTGATCCCTTCGCTTCCCCGGAGACAGAACCGGTGCCGGCAATGTCGATATGCGCCCACGGATAGGCCCGGGCGAAGCGGCTGAGGAAAAGGGCTGCGGTGACGGCGCCAGCGGGCGGCCCGCCCAGATTGCTGATATCTGCAAAATTGGACTTGAGCTGGCTCATGTAATCGTCCCAAAGCGGCAACTGCCAGGCGCGATCCCCCGTCTCGGTGCCGGAGGCCAGGAGTTCGGAGGCAAGTGCCTGATCATTGGCAAACAAGCCGCTGGCATGGGCACCAAGAGCAATCACGCAAGCGCCGGTCAGCGTGGCAATATCCACCACGCAGGATGGTTTGAAACGTTCGGCATAGGTCAGCGCGTCGCACAGGAGCAGCCGGCCCTCGGCATCCGTATTCAGGATCTCGATGGTCAGGCCCGACATCGAACGGACAACGTCGCCAGGGCGGCTCGCATCGCCGCCCGGCATGTTCTCCGCCGCAGCAATGATGCCGATGACGTTCAGCTTGAGCCCGAGGCGCGCGACAGTCTGCATGGCGCCCATGACGCTCCCGGCGCCGCCCATGTCGAATTTCATCTCGTCAAGATTGGCCCCCGGCTTCAGCGAGATGCCGCCCGTATCAAAGGTGATCCCCTTGCCCACCAGAACGACGGGCTGATCCCCGGATTCACCCCCCTGGTAATGCATCACAACCAGCTTGCACGGGTTGGCCGATGCGCGCCCGACGGAAAGGAACGAGCCCATGCCGAGCTTTTCCATGTCGCTGCGCTCCAGCACATCAACCTTGAAGCCGAACTCTTTGCCCATCTCCCGCGCCTTTGCGGCGAAATAGGGCGGATTGCAGATGTTCCCGGGAAGGTTGCCGAGATCCTTTGCGAGGGCGACGCCCTCGGCAACAGCCCTGCCCTGGCGGACGGCCTCGGATAAATCGGCCGTGATGGCGGAAGCAACCAGGAGCACGCAGGTCGAAAATGCGGGCGAGGCACTCGGCTTGCTGTCAGCCGGCGCCCCCGGCAGAACGAATTTATAAGCGGCATCGGCCAGCACGCGCGCGGCTTCCCGCAGCTTCCAGGCCAGCGAGCGCCGAGGCACGGCAGCATCAGCCAGGGTGACCACCGCTTCGGTTGCAACCCCCGCGATCAGCGCGCGGCCCACCGCCGACAAG
This sequence comes from Methylobacterium sp., assembly GCA_020252865.1. Taxonomy (GTDB): domain Bacteria; phylum Pseudomonadota; class Alphaproteobacteria; order Rhizobiales; family Beijerinckiaceae; genus Rhabdaerophilum. The sequence goes on along the minus strand of JADCCH010000054.1, from coordinate 1,548 downwards.
GCCTGACGATAAGCCCGGTCGTCGAACTCGGCCTGCTTGCCGAGGCTCACAATCATCACGCGCGCTGCGGCCGAACCGGGAAGTTCGAACAGCGTGAGCAAAGCCCCCGCCGCCGAGCCCAGTTCGCCACGCTTCACGATGGCTGCGATCCTGCCGCCCGTGCCAGCATCGACAGCCTGCGCCGCTTGAGACAATGCGCCATCCGAGAAAGCGCCCACCACAAGGCACTGGGTGGTGTGAGTTTCGGCTGCACCGCTCAACAACTGGATCATCATGGGACAATTCTCTCCTGTTCGACCGAGCCTCGCTTGCCGGGGCCCCTCTTGATGGATGGCGCGGCTTTGCTTGCAAGGCTTCGCTGCAAAGCCGCTCATCTCGCATGTCGACCCCGCCGAAACGCAATCCGGCGAGGCCAGCCTGACCCGGATGGTTTACGCTTGAACATCATCAGATTTGCGACGATGGGCGGCAGGCATCACAGCCTCTCCGCCCATCGCAGGGCGCGTCTCAGACACCCCAGGGAAGGCCGAGCGTCTTCCAGATCGCGAACAGCGTCGTCCATGCCACGAACATCCAGATGACATAGGGAAGCATCAGCGCAACCACGGTGCCGACGCCGGCATTCCGGTCGTATCTTTGCATGAAGCCGACGACGAGCGCGAAATAGGCGTTGAGCGGAGTGATGGCGTTCATCGGGGAATCGCCGATGCGGTAGGCCGCCAGCACCGCCTCGGGCTCGACGCCGAGCTTCATCAGCAGCGGCACGAAGACCGGCGCGAAAATCGCCCATTTGGCAATCGCACCCGTGAGCAGCAGGTCGATGATGGCGACGACAACGATGAAGCCCAGCAGCAGCGGCAGCGCGCCGATATTGGCGGATTGCAGCACGCCTGCGAGGCTGAGCGCCATCACCGTGCCCATGTTGGTGTAGGTGAAATAGGCAACGAACTGGCTGAGCACGAAGAACAGAAAGATCGTGCCGCCGAGGCCCTTGATCGATTTTTCGATGGCGGCGATCACCTCTGGCAGCGTGCGCAGGGTGCCCGCGCCGATGCCATAGGTCCAGCCCGTGGTGAGGAACATCAGCATGATCAGCGCGATCAGCCCGTTCATGAAGGGCGAGTTGCCGATCAATTCGCCCGTGGTCGGGTTGCGAAGGGGGGCGCCGGCCGGCAGCGTCAGCAGCAGAAACACCGCGATAAGCCCCAGCAGGCCGAAACCGGCGAAGCGCAGCCCGCGCGATTCCTGCTCGCTGAGCACCGCGCCCTGTTCCGTCGTGGTGCCTTCGGCAGCGGTGGCCGGATCATATTTGCCGAGCCTTGGGCCGATGATGCGATCGGTAATGAAGGCGATGACGGCTGTGAGGAGGATCACCGAGGCGGTCGAGAACCAGATATTCGAAGCCAGGCCGATCTGCCGGGTGGGATCCACAAGGCGCGCAGCGTCGTTGGTGAACTCGACGAGCACGGCATCCAGCGGCTTGATCAGCATGTTGACGGTGAAGGCACCGGCCACCGCCGCGAAGCCGAGCGCAAGCCCCGCCAGGGG
>JADCCH010000053.1 GCA_020252865.1 Methylobacterium sp. | reverse complement strand
GATCCTAAGCGCGCCATCATCTTCAACCAGAGCCAGGTCTCGGGCCATGCCGAACTTGGCTGGGTGTTCAACTGCATCGCGCGGCTCGGCTGGCTGAACCGCATGACGCAGTTCAAGGAAAAGGCCGGCAAGGATCGCGAGAACGCTTCCATCGGCCTCTATGATTATCCTGTGCTGATGGCGGCGGATATTCTTGTCTACCGCGCGACGCATGTGCCGGTGGGCGAGGATCAGAAGCAGCATCTCGAACTCGCGCGCGACATCGCGCAGAAGTTCAACTTCGATTTCGGGGATCGCATCCGCGATCTGGGCCTTGTTACGGGCGAATACCTGCCGCTCCCCGAACCGCTGATCGCCGGCCCCGCGCCGCGTGTCATGAGCTTGCGGGATGGCACGAAGAAGATGTCGAAATCCGACCCCTCGGATTACTCGCGCATCAACCTCACGGATGATGCCGAAACGATTGCCCTGAAGGTGAAGAAGGCGAAGACCGACCCCGAGCCGCTGCCGGGCGAGGAAGCGGGCCTGAAGGGTCGCCCGGAAGCCGAAAACCTCGTGACGATCTATGCCGCGCTCTCGGGCCAGGCGACGGATGCCGTCCTGAAGGAATATGGCGGCGGGCAGTTCTCGCGCTTCAAGCAGGCGCTGGGGGATGTCGCGGTGAGCCATCTCGCACCCATCGCGGCGGAGATGCGCCGCTACCTCGCCGATCCCGCTTCCATCGATGCGGTTCTCTTCGATGGCGCCGATCGGGCGCGCGTCATCGCCGAGCCGGTCTATCGGGACGTGAAGGAAATCATGGGCTTCATCCACCGCTGAAGCTCGGCCTTGCGCCGGAGGGGGCGGCCTGTCACCATCGGGCTGTTCGGAAATCCGGGCCAGCGGGGAGAAGCGGATGGCGGTTCGTCGGCGCGCCTATGAGCCGGGTCACCGGGCGAAACTGTTGGTGGTGGTGGATGACACGCCCGAATGCGAGCGCGCCGTGCATTTCGCAGCGAGGCGCGCGCGCCGCACCGGTGCGGCCATCGTCGTGCTCGCGATCATCCAGCCGGAAGATGCCCAGCCCTGGCTCGGCATCGGTGCCCGCATGCAGGCCGAGGCCGAGGCGGAGGCCGGCAAGCGCCTCGATGCGGCAGCAGCGATCATCCGCGACATCGCCCATTTCGAGCCCGAACGCGCAATCCAGACCGGCAAGCCCGCCGAGGAAGTGCAGAAACGCATCGAAACCGATGAGGATATCGCGGCGCTCGTTCTCGCGGCCGGCGCGGGCAAGGAAGGGCCCGGGCCGCTGGTGACGCAGCTCGCCGGCCGCGCTTCGGCCGGCTTCCCCGTGCCCATCACCATCGTGCCCGGCGGCCTGCCCGATGACGATTTCGAGGCGCTGGCCTGAGGGGAACACCCTTGTGCGACGAGCGCAAGGAGCTATCTAGGGGAAGCCTGCCGGGCCTTGAACCCGGGGAGAAGCATTTTCGAACGAAGTGGGTCCCGCTTCGCGAGAAGGAAATGCGAAAGACACAAGGCTAAACGAGGCTCTGCCATGTTCATTCAGACCGAAGCCACCCCCAACCCCGCCACGCTGAAATTCCTGCCGGGACGCAGCGTTCTGGGCGAAGCCACGCGTGAGTTCAAATCGACCAGCGAAAGTGAAGCCTCGCCGCTGGCGCGCCGCCTGTTCGAGATTCCCGGCGTGACCGGCGTGTTCCTGGGCGGTGATTTCGTCACCGTCACCAAGGCGGGCGGCGAGTGGCAGCACCTGAAGCCGGCCGTGCTCGGCGCGATCATGGAGCATTACCTCTCGGGCGAGCCGGTGCTCGGCGAGGGCGATGCCGGCGAAATTCCGGCCGACGAGTTTTTCGAACCGGCCGATGCCGAAACGGTAGCGACCATCAAGGAACTGCTCGAAACGCGCATCCGCCCGGCAGTCGCGGGCGATGGCGGCGACATCACCTTCCGCGGTTTCCGGGATGGCGTGGTCTATCTCACCATGAAGGGCTCATGCTCGGGTTGCCCCTCCTCCACGGCGACGCTCAAGAACGGCATCCAGAACCTGCTGCGTCATTTCCTGCCGGATGTGCAGTCCGTCGAGGCGGCCTGAAGCATCATGCGCGTTCTGGCGCTGGATACCGCGCTCGGCGCCGCATCGGTCGCGGTTTATGACAGCGGAGCCAGTCACGTGCTCGCGCAGGCCAGCGAAGCCATGGCGCGCGGCCATGCCGAGGCCTTGCTGCCCATGGTCGATCGCGTTTTGAAGGAAACCGGTCTCGGCTTCTCCCAGATCGATCGTTACGCATCCACCATCGGGCCCGGCAGCTTCACCGGGATCCGAATCGGCATTGCCGCGGCGCGCGCTTTCGCGTTGGCGCATCGCAAGCCGGTGGTGGGTGTCTCGACACTCGCCGCTTTCGCTGCGCCCGTGCTCTTCGGCGGTGAGAAGCGCGCGGTGGCCGCTGCGGTCGATGCGCGGCATGGCATGGTCTTCTACCAGTTGACGAGTGCGGAGGGCTGCGTGATGGCGGGTCCAGGCCTGTTCTCCCTGGCCGATGCCGCTCGTGGAATCGGCGCTGCGCCGGTGATCTGTGCGGGCGATGCGGCGGAACTGCTCGCCCGGGCCGTGAAGGAGCAGAACCCGGACTGGCGGATCACCGCTGACACGGTCCGCGCCAGTGCGGCGCCGGCCATCGGCTGGGTCGCCCGGCTGGCTTCGGTAGCAGATCCGGCAGTCTCCGCCTGCAAGCCCCTGTATCTGCGCGAGGCAAATGTGACCATGCAGGACAGTCATCGCCTCCAGCGCGTCGCACCGGCCGGGGCCTGATCGCCATGTGGTCGTCGTTCTGGCCGTGGACCTGGTGGATGGGCGGCCTCGCCACCGCGATGCGCCCGGCCGAGATGAGCGATTCCTGGCGGATGGCCGAAATCCATGCCTCCGGCTTCACGCATGCCTGGGACCGCTTCGAAATGGAGCGCATGCTGCTCGATGGGCATGTCGCCGATGTGCAGGTGAGCCAGGCTCTCATCGGCGAGGTCGTCACGGGCTTCGCGATCAGCCGCGTGGTGGCGGGCGAGGCGGAACTGCTGACCATCGCGCTCGATCCCGAAACGCGGGGGCGGGGGCTCGCGAAGCCGCTTCTGGCGCAACATGCGCAGAATGTGCGCCGCGCGGGCGGGGAGGTGCTGTTCCTCGAGGTGGCGGAGGATAACGAGCCTGCGCTCGCGCTCTATCGCGGTCTGGGTTTTCGCGAACTCGGTCGCCGCAAGGCCTATTATCCGGGCGAGCCGGGCAGCAAGCGCCGCGATGCACTGACCATGCAGGCCGATCTCTCCGGCCTCGACCCTACGCCGCGCTACCGGTGAATGTCATGATCCTGTCATGCGCGACCGCCAGCAGGCGGGCCCGAGCGGGGGAAGCCTGACATGGCGCTGGATATGCGTGGCCGGATGAAAATGGGCCTGCGGCTCGCGGCGCTCGCGCCAGCCTTCGCCATCGGGCTTCCGGCGCAATGGCTCGCGCTGAAACTGGGTTCGCCGCTGACAAGGCACATCCCGGTGATCTTCCACCGCTACCTCTGTTTCGTGATGGCCGTGAAGGTGATCCGCGAGGGCCAGCTCGATCCGCGCCGGCCGCTGATGATCGTCTCGAACCAT
>JADCCH010000052.1 GCA_020252865.1 Methylobacterium sp. | reverse complement strand
ATCGAATTGCAGCGCATAGGAACCGGTGAGGTAGCTCTTCGCCTTTGCGAGTTCTTCCCCGGTCGGTCCTTCGGCACCCATCCGGGTGATCTCGGCCCGCATCACGCGCAGCGATTCCGCCACCCGCTCGTTGCTCGTGGCCGTGCCGGCCATGAAGAGCCTGGTATGCGCGGACCAGCGCAGGCTGCTCCACACGGAATAGGCGAGGCCGCGCGTCTCGCGCACCTCATGCCAGAGGCGCGACGTGAAGGCGCCGCCGCCCAGCACGTGGTTGGCCAGATAGGCCGCCATGAAATCCGGGTCGCGGCGCGAAACGCCGGGCAGCGCGAGATAGAGCGTCGATTGCGGGACATCGAGATCGATGATCTCGGTATGCCCGGCCGATTGCATCGCAATTTCGGGCACCGGCACAAGCGCGGCCTGCGGCGGGAGATCACCGAACACACGATCCACGCCCGCCGCAAGGGCCTCGGCCGAGATCGCGCCCACCGAGACAATCCGGAGGACGTCGCGCCCGAAAAGGCGGGCATGCTGGGTTTTGAGCTCATCCCGCGTGATCGCCTGGACATCGGCGATTCTGCCATCCGTCGGAAGCCCATAGGGATGGTTCGCGAAAGCGAGACGGTTCAGCGCGTCGCGCGTCAGGCTTTGCGGATCGGTCTCGTCGCGCTTCAGGCCGGAGATGATCTGCGAGCGCACGCGCTCTATGGCATCGGGGTCGAAACGCGGTTCGCGGATGGCGAGCGCCAGAAGCTCGAAGGCGGAATCGGCATGTTCCGTCAGGGTGCGCATCGAACCGGTGAGACGGTCGCGCGAAGCGCCGAACGAAAGTTCGATCGCCTTCTCCTCGAGCGCCTCCTGGAAGGCCTCGGCCTTGAGCGGGCCCGCTCCCTCATCGAGCAGCCCGGCGAGGAAGCTGGCGAGCCCCGCGCGCCCGGCCGGGTCCTGCGCCGCGCCACCCATCACGGCGAATTCCAAGGAAACGAGCGGCACGGTGTAATCCTCGACATGCCAGATGTCGAAGCCGGCCGGCGAGGTGACGCGGGAGAGCCGCGTTCGATGCGAGGAAGACGTCATCGTCAGGAACCAATCGAACAAAGCAAGAAAATCAGGCCGCGGCCTTGGTGAGGTGGCCGGTCACGGCCTTGCCCGGCAGCAGGTAGCGGTTCGCGACGCGGCGAACATCCGCGGCCTCCACGCTGCGGATGCGGTCGGACCACCGGGCGAGATCGTCGATCTCGCCGCCGGTCGTCAGCGTCGACCCGACCATCCGCGCAAGATGCGCCTGGCTGTCCTGCGCGTAGACCATGTCCGCGATGAGGCGCGTGCGTGCGCGGGCCAGTTCCTTGCCGCCGACATCGGTGTTGCGCAATTCGGCGATGACCTCCTCCGCGGCGGCATCAAGGTCCGGCAGGGCCACACCCTCCATCGGCACCGCATAATGGCCGAACTGGCCGATATCGAGCGCATCGCTCCAGTACCAGGAGCCTGCAGCGACCGCGAGCGGTCGGTTGACCACCAGCGAGCGATAGAGCCGGCTTGTCTGCGAGCCGCCGAGGATCTGGCTCAGAACTTCCAGGGCCGCCGCATCATTCTCCGGCGCGCGAATGTAATTCGGCACGATGTAGAGCTTCTGCGTCATGGGCTGCTCGACCTTCTGGTCGGCGAGGCTCACGAAGCGGCTGGCCTTGATCTCCGGCTCGCGCACCCGGCGGCGCTCCGGCTTGCCGCCGTTGCCGGGCCGCACCTTGCCATAGGTCTCCTCGGCGAGGCGGCGGACTTCCCCCTCCTCGACATCGCCCGCCACGATCAGGATCGCGTTGTCCGGGCGGTAGAACCGGCGGTAATAGGCGAGGGCATCCTCGCGTCCCAGTTCCTCGATCTCGTGGCCCCAGCCGATCACCGGCGTGCCGTAGGGATGATGCACATAGAGGGTCGCCATCAGGCTTTCCTGAAGCTGCGCGGCCGGGTCGCTGTCGGCGCGCATCTTGCGCTCCTCGATGACGACATCCCTTTCCGAGAGCACCTCCGGCCCTTCGAGCACCAGTCCCGTCATGCGATCGCATTCGAGCGTCATCATCCGCCCGAGATGCTCCTTCGCCACGCGTTGGTAATAAGCGGTGTAATCATAGGAGGTGAAGGCATTTTCCTGCCCGCCCACATCCGCGACGATGTTCGAGAACGAGCCCTTGGGGTTGGTCTCGGTGCCCTTGAACATCAGGTGCTCGAGGAAATGCGCAATCCCGGACTTGCCTAGCGGATCATCCGCGGCACCATTCCGATAATAGATCATGTGGGTGACCACCGGCGCCCGATGATCGGGTATGATGACAACCTCCAGGCCATTCTCGAGATGGAAATGCCCGAAAGCGGGAAGCGTGGACATGTCGTCAAATCTCCTGCGGGCACCGCAAAAAGGGGATGGCGGTCGCCAATGCCGTCTCTTTCCAAGATGGGCAAAGAAAAGGCCGGGAACAAGCCCCGGCCGGATGCTTCCTGCAAACCCGGCGGCAATCAGTCCAGGCGGCGCCAGGTGTCGTCAGGCCGGTTGTTGTCGAAACCCTGCGGGGCTTCCTGGGTCCGGCGCATCGGCGCGCCGGCCGCAGCCTGGCGCAGACCCTTCGGCGGATCCGTGAGATAGCGGCGCGGCGGTTCGGTGCCGGGCGCATAGGTCGGCTGGTTGACCGGCATCCCCGCGGCCCATTCGGACGGCGAGAGGCGAATGCCCGTCTTGTCGTTGCCCCAGGTGCCCTCGGTCATCTGGGCACCGACCGGCGCACGACCGGCGCGGATCTCTTCCATGGAGATGCGGCGACCATCCACCGACTGGCCGGCGAGCAGTTCGGGCGCAGGGGCGCGGCGACGCGCCTGCTCCTTCTTCCGCTCGGTCACGTCCGGATCGACCGGCCAGGACGGTTTGCGCTCATGCGCCTCGGGATCTTCCGGGTTGCGCAGGGCGGTTGTATCCTTCGGGACAACCAGCGTCGGACGGTCGCGATACTCGATCGGGTCGCGGTCGACCCCCGGCAGGATGCCGATTGAACCGAGAATCTGTCGCATGCCTATGCCATCCTGGGCAGAAGCGGGAACGATCGGAAACAGGCCGAGCGCGCAACCCGCCAGGGCAACACGCATCATCAATCTTGTCGAATGGAACCCCATCGGAACCCCTTCCTTCCACGCGAGACGGCGTTCTCTACCACCAATCCCCTTTTAGCGCCAGATCGCGGCAATTACGAGGCATCACGCCGGCTGCCCAGGGCCAGGAACGGGCTTGCGACCATGAGGATCACGCCGATCACGATCGCGGCATCCGCCACGTTGAACACGTACCAGCTGAAATCACCCACATGGAAATGCACGAAATCGAACACCGCACCGTGCCAGATGCGATCGATGGCGTTGCCGATCGCCCCTCCGATGATGAGCCCGATGCCGACGGCCTCGATGCGGTTCTCCGCGCGCTTCAGCCAGAAGAACAGGATCACGGCCGCCACCAGCTTCACGCCGGTGAGGATCCACCGGCCGGTCTCCGTCTCCTGCTGGAAGAGCCCGTAGGAGATGCCCCGGTTCCACACCACGGTGAAATCGAGAAACGGCGTGATGTGCCACGGCCAGGTGAGGCGCAGGTTCGTGCCGAAGATCAGCCAGAGCTTCGAGGCCTGGTCGGCCGCGAGCAGCAGCACCGCGACCGTGAGGCCGAGGCGCAGGAAGCTGCCGGCATGAGAAGCGGAAGGCTCGCTCACGCGCGCGCCTTCCATTCGCTCATGGCCTGCGCATCCCGCGGGGTGATGTCGGGGAAGGCCGGGTTGGCCGTTTTGGGGTCGAAATAGCGCCAGGATCGGGCACATTTCACGAGGCCCTTGCTGCTCGCAAGTTCGACTTTGACCGCCGCCTTACCAATCCAAAGATTCAAATTGCCCGCGTGGTCCGCAGATTTTTCTGCGTCATACGCCTTGCTTTCTGTTGGAAGTCGGAATGCGTCCTCGGGAGCTGGCGCACTGGAAAATCCTACACCGGAAACAATGCAGATTTCAGCAAAATCCACGTTCCTGAGCATCGGCGCTACAACTTCATCGGGCAAATAAATCGTAACAACGGCCTCAAGGCTCGAACCCATGCGCTTGCCCGCGCGCTCGAGTTCCAGCGCGCCGGTGACCACACGACGCACATCGCGGATCATCGCCCATTTTGCCGCGAGCGCCTCATCGCGCCACGCCTCCGGCACCTCCCGGAAGCCCACCTCATGGATGGAGCCTTCGATGCCCGGATGGCGCGCGAGCCAGGCTGCCTCCGTGGTGAAGGCGAGGACGGGTGCCAGCCAGCGCAAAACGCAATCACACAGCCGATCCACCACCGTTAGCGCCGCGCGGCGCTTCAGGCTGGAGGTCGGTTCGCAATAGAGCGTGTCTTTCCGGATATCGAAATAGAAGGCCGAGAGATCGGTGTTCAGGAACAAGGCGAGTTCCGAAACCACGCGCTTGTAATCATATTCCGCATAGGCTCCTTTTTGGCCTTCAGTCGGGTTGCCTACAATGATGTCATTGAGTTCCGCAAGCCGGTGCAGCATCAGCCGCTCGAGTTCCGGCATCTCGGTCTCGGCCACCGGCTTCCCGTCGAAATGCGCGAGCGCGCCGAGCATCCAGCGGATGGTGTTCCTGAGCTTGCGGTAGTTCTCGGCCATGCTCTTCAGGATTTCCGGCCCGATGCGCTGGTCGTCGCCGTAATCGGAACTCGCGACCCAGAGGCGCAGGATATCTGCCCCGGATTGCTCGATGACGCTCTGCGGGGCGGTCACGTTGCCGAGCGATTTACTCATCTTCCGGCCCTGCTCATCGAGCGTGAAGCCGTGGGTCAGCACCACATCGAAGGGCGCGCGGCCGCGCGTGCCGCAGCTCTCAAGCAGGCTCGACTGGAACCAGCCGCGATGCTGGTCGGAGCCCTCAAGATACATCACGCGATCCCGCCCGCCATCGACCACGCGCTTCACGCCCGCGAGGCCGGGGAAATGCACCGGGTCTTCCAGTGTGTAGGTGTGGGTGGAGCCGGAATCGAACCAGACGTCGAGAACATCGGTCACCATTTCATACTGCGCGGGATCATGCCCGAACGGCGTCAGGAAGCGTTCCTTCGCGCCATCCGCGAACCAGGCATCGGCCCCCTCGGTCTCGAAGGCTTGCGCGATGGCCTCGTCGACGCGGCCGTCGCGCAGCATTTCTTTCGTGTCGTGATGCACGAAAACGGTAATCGGCACGCCCCAGGCGCGCTGGCGGCTCATCACCCAATCGGGCTTGTTCTCCACCATGCCGCGGATGCGGTTTTCGCCCGAAGCGGGCACCCATTCGGTGTTGGAGATCGCCTCAAAAGCCCGCTGGCGCAACGTTTTGTCATTCCCGACGGCATGCAAGGCCGGGCGGGAATCCATGGAGACCGCGAACGGCTTATCCATGGCAATGAACCATTGCGGCGTGTTGCGGAAGATGACCGGCTTTTTCGAGCGCCAGCTATGCGGATATTGGTGCTTCAGCCGCGCACGCGCGACGAGCGCGTCAGCGTCGATCAGCGCCTTGATGACCGCCTCGTTGGCGTCACCCTTTTCGCCGTTCTCCTTGATGACGCGCTTGCCCGTGAAGCCAGGGGCCTCGTCGGTGTAAACGCTGTCATCATCGATCGTGAAGGGGATCTTGGTCTCGATGCCGCGCGCGCGCAGATCCTGCTGCACATCGGCGCGCGTCCAGATCTCGAAGTCCTCGCGGCCATGGCTGGGTGCCGTGTGCACGAAGCCCGTGCCCGCATCATCGGTGACGTGATCGCCATCGAGGAGGGGGACATCGAAGGTGTAACCGTCTTCGAGGCCAGCGAGTGGATGGGCACAACTAAGCGCACCCAGCTCTTCTCCGGCGATTTCCGAAATGCGCTTGAGGGTAATTTTAGCAGAGTTTGCAACGGCATCAGCCAGCTTATCGGCAATGATGTAGCGCTCACCCATCCGCGGCCCAAAATCGCGCTCATTGGCAGCAACTTCGTAGATGCCGTACTCGATCTTGTGCGAATAGGAGATTGCCCGGTTGCCAGGCAAGGTCCAAGGCGTAGTCGTCCAAATGACGATAGAGGCGCCCGTGAGACCTAATTTCTCAAGATTTATTTGTTGATCGACCGCAACGTGATCGCGAACTGCCGCTTCATCGCCAAAACGGTTCTGGGCGATTGCTGCATCCACCTGATAAAAAGATAAACCGGCAGCTTTCACCGGGAACTTCACCCACACCATGTCGCTCTGGTGGTCGTGATATTCGATCTCGGCTTCGGCCAGCGCGGTCTTCTCCACCACGCTCCACATCACGGGCTTGGAGCCGCGATAGAGCAGGCCATTGTCCTTGAACTTCATGATCTCGCGAGCGATCTGCGCTTCCGCGGGGAAGGTCATGGTCTGGTAGGGGTTGTCCCAGTCGCCGGTGATGCCGAGCCGCTTGAACTCGCCGCGCTGCACATTGAGCCAATGCGTGGCATAGGCCCGGCATTCGGCGCGGAAGGCGTTGATGGCGGCACCCGAGGTGAGCTCCGGCTTCGCCTTGCCCTTCGCGCGATATTCCTCCTCGATCTTCCATTCGATCGGCAGGCCGTGGCAATCCCAGCCCGGCACATAGTTTGAATCGAAGCCCAGCATGGACTGTGAGCGCGTCACGAGGTCCTTCAGGATCTTGTTCAGCGCGTGCCCGATATGGATGTTGCCGTTGGCATAGGGCGGGCCATCATGCAGCACGAATTTGCGCCTGCCGGCGGAAGCCTTGCGGATGCGGGTGTAAAGGTCGATCTCCGCCCAGCGCTTCAGGATTTCGGGCTCCTTCTGCGGCAGGCCCGCGCGCATGGGGAAGGGCGTTTCCGGCAGGAACAGGGTCTGGGAGTAATCGAACGGGGCGTTCTCGGAGCTCATGACACTCATGATGGGCAGCTCACAGCAAGGCGAGGGAAGACAGGCGGGCGAATGACGGAAGGCCGGCCGCGCCTCGCGCCTCAGCGCGGGGCGACCGGGGTCATAATTCGCGGGGCGATCCGGAAAGCGCTTGTCATGCGATGGGCTATAGCAAGCCGTCGCGGCCACGCAAAGCGCTATTGCTGCGCAAGAATCCGTCGTGCCTCGGTCTGGTCGGCATCCATCTGCCGGATCAGCGCCTCGAGGCTGTCGAAGCGTTCCTCGCCGCGCAGGAAGCCCTCGAAGGACACCATCACGCGCTTGCCGTAGAGATCGCCCGAAAAGTCGATCACGAAAACCTCCAGCAGCGGCGCACCGTTGTCGAACATCGGGCGGCGGCCGAAACTCGCGACGCCGGCCCGCGGTTCGCCGTCAATCTCGATCCGCACGGCATAGATGCCATGGCGCAGGCCGTTGCCGGAAGGAAGCGCGATATTGGCGGTGGGGTAGCCGAGTTCGCGGCCCCGCTTCGCACCATGGATGACCGCGCCGGAAACAGCATAGGCATAGCCGAGCATCCGATTGGCCGTTGCGACATCCCCTTCCGACAAGGCCTGCCGGATGGCGCTGGAGGAGACAATCGCGCCGGTCTCGTCGCGATAGGGCTCGACGAAACGCACGGCAAAGCCATGGCGTCGGCCAGCTTCCGCCAGGAATTCCGGTGTGCCCTGCCGTCCCTTCCCGAAGTGGAAATCATGCCCCACCACCACACCGGCCGCACCCAGGGGCTCAACGAGTAGATGCTGAACAAAATCTTCCGCGCTGGTGCCGGCGAGCGTGGCATCGAATTTCAGCAGGGCAAGCGCCTCAAATCCGATAGAAGCGAGCCGATTTGGCCGCTCTTCGGGCGATGTCAGCCGGAAAAACGGGCGATGGGGCTGGAAGAAGGTGCGGGGATGGGGCTCGAAGCTCAGCGCCGTCACGGGGCCAGCCTGCCGCAGGCCGGCGGCCAATCTGCGTGCCGCCGACGCCACCGCCTCATGCCCACGATGGGCGCCATCGAAATTGCCGATGGCGAGAACCGGCCGCACAAGCGGCCCGCGATCTTTCGCAAGAAAAATCAGATTAATCGCCAAGGGTCCGGTGGAAGGCTCGATCATTTTGGTCCGGTTGGGCGGGCAGGCGTGAACATGGATGCCGAAAGCGTCACGAAATTGGATCGCGGTTTTGCTGCATTAACATAATCGCAAGACGCGGCGACATAATGTTCGCGCCAATGGGTTCTCAACTCAAGGTTCAAAGGACAGGAGAAGCCTCCGCTGCGGATTCCGGAGAGGATTTCGAGCGGATCGCCTCAGGTGGAGTAAAAAATGGCTTTCGATGCAGGCACGTCCATTCTTGTTGTGGATGATTATCAGACGATGGTCCGGATCATCCGGAATCTTCTGAAGCAGCTCGGTTTCGAGAATGTCGACGAAGCGTCCGATGGTTCCGAAGCGCTCGCGAAAATGCGCGAAAAACGCTACGGCCTGATCATCTCGGATTGGAACATGCAGCCGATGACGGGTTACGAACTGCTCAAACAGGTGCGTGCCGACCGCGAACTGCACTCGACGCCATTCATCATGGTCACCGCCGAATCCAAGACGGAAAACGTGATCGCTGCCAAGCGGGCTGGCGTGAACAACTATATCGTGAAGCCGTTCAACGCCCAGACGCTGAAAGCCAAGATCGACGCAGTCGCCGGCACGACCTGATTTTCACTGATTTCCCGCAAGCTCAATCAATAAGGCTGACCATGCAATAGGTTGGCCTTTGTCGTGTCTCGGTTGCGAACTGTTCCAGCCGGGCAAGGTCGTAATCGTTGCCGCTCAGCCCGATCTGATGCCCATGGATGCCCGCGAGCGTCATGATCACGTCATGGCCCTCGGCATTGGCCCCGGCAATGTCGGTGCGGAACGCGTCGCCGATGCAAAGCACCCGGTTCAACGCGAGCGTTCGGCCCAAGGCAGTCTCCAGGGCCTGCCGCGCACGTTCATAAACAAGCGGCTTTGGCTTGCCGACCCAGATGACCGACCCGCCCATCTTCTCGTAGAGGTCCGCGATCGCGCCCGCACAAGGGATCAACCGGTCGCCCCGCTCGACGATCAGATCCGGGTTGGCGCAATAGAGGCGGAGCGCTCGCGCATGTGCAGATTCCAGCAAGGAGCGATACTGGTCCGGACTCTCGGTCTCGTCGTCGAAAAGCCCGGTGCAGAGCATCAGTTCGGCGTCCTCCAGCGGAGAGGGCCTCGCTTCCAGGCCTTCGAACAAACCGGAATCGCGT
>JADCCH010000051.1 GCA_020252865.1 Methylobacterium sp. | reverse complement strand
TTCCGATCTCTGACGACGTGTTTGGACCTTGGACATGGTGCTTCTCGAAATCCCGTGCCGGAATGCCTCGCTCAACACGATTAGCATCCTCTCTCCGGCTGATGAACTCAATCGTCCCCATTATGCCACGCGCTGCGAATGTCCGGTCTTGGCCCGCTGCCGCGGCGCTGCGAGCGACCGCTTTGCCGCGCGATACTGTCAATTCGGAAAGCGCCTGACCAATCCGGGAAATCTGAAGGATGACCCGCTCTGCTCGGGACAGGCAGCCGTCCCATAGGGTGATCGCGCCGGCCGATGGGATGCCACCGGTGATCCGGGTATCCTTCTCTCATCGCGGAAGCCTTTTGCTGGCCATTGTTGCGAGGGGCCCTTGCGCGGCCTTCGGAACCTGTGGCCGGCGCGCCTTCCGGAAACTTCGGGGGCTGTTTGAATTGGAGCCGCGTGACCTGGACCGAATTGTCGCAGAAAATCGTCGCTATTCAGACATTCGGATTCGCAAAATCTTTACGCAGTTTTCCTAGTTTACAATTTGAGGATGCAAACTTGGTTGCCTTCCAGGCTTTCTTCTACAGTTTGGGCAACCAGAATGAAATCACGCGTTGTGGAGAACGGATGATGAAGGTTTTCAACGGAGGAATTGGTGTCCGGCTCGGCATCGGTTTCGCGTTTGTACTGCTGCTGATGGGTATCCTGACCTATCTGTCGGTCCGGGAGATTAACGCTCTCGACAGAAACCTTCGCCAGATCAATGAAGTGAACAGTGTTCTCCAGCGCTATGCGATCAATTTCCGCGGCAGCGTGCATGATCGCGCTATTGCCATCCGGGATGTCGTCCTGATTGATGACCCGCGTCAGCGTGAAGCCGAGACGAAACTGATCGAGAAGCTCGCCGCGAGCTATGCGCAGAACGAGCAGCTGATGGAGCGCCTCGCCGAGAAGGTGCGGCTTGGGAGCGAGCCCACGGCCATCCTCGGTCAGATCGCCGCCATTCAGGCCCGCACCAATCCGCTGGTTGCCGAGATCATCCGGCTGCGCGATTCCGGCAATGCGGCCGGGGCGAAGGATGTTCTCCAGAAGCAGGTCAACCAGCTCTTCGTGGATTGGCTCGCGGCCATCAATCGCTTCATTGATTACATGGAGGCGCAGAACCGCAGCATCGGCCAGATGGTCGCGACCAGTGCTGGCGGCTTCCAGCAGGTTGCGGTCATCGCTCTGGGAATTGGTCTGCTCTTCGCGGTTGCCGCAGCGACGCTGGTCGGGCGCTCGATCATCGTGCCCATCCGCAAGCTGCGCGGGCGTGATGCAGGCGCTCGCAGGCGGCAATCAGGATGTGCGGATCGACGCCCTCGACCGGCGCGACGAGATCGGCGAGATGGCCCGCACCGTTTCGGTGTTCCGCGACAATGCTGTTGAGCGATCCCGCCTCGAGGGGCTTGCGGCCAGCGAACGGGCGCGCGAGGCGACACGCCAGGCTCGCATCGATTCGCTGATCGTCGAGTTCCGCCAGGTGATGGCACGCTCCCTCTCGAGCGTCACCGAGAGCACGAAGACGATGGGCAAGACGGCTTCCGAACTGACCGGCCTCGCCATGACTGCGGCTGGACAGGCCAATGCCGCGCGCGGCGCTTCCGAGACAGCCGCCAACGAGGTCCAGTCCGTCGCGGATGCCGCTCAGACATTGAGCACCTCGATCCGCGACATCTCCTCGCAAGCCAATAACGCCTTCACCGTCGTGGAGCGGGCGAGCGCGGTGGCGAAGCAGACGAACGACAAGGTTGGCAGCCTTGCTGACGCGGCACAACGCATCGGTGATGTCGTGGTCATGATCCGCTCCATTGCCGATCAGACCAACCTGCTGGCGCTGAACGCCACCATCGAGGCGGCGCGGGCCGGCGAGGCGGGCAGGGGCTTTGCGGTCGTCGCGACGGAAGTGAAGTCGCTCGCCAGCCAGACGGCCAGGGCCACCGCCGAAATCGCCGAGCAGATCGCCGCGGTGCAGGCATCGACCGATGAGAGCGTGCAGGCGATCCGGGACATCGCAGGCGCGGTCTCTGAGATCGCGAGCTTCATGAACCTCATCACCCACGCCGTGCGCGAGCAGGACAAGGCAACGAATGATATTTCGCATTCGATCGGGGTTGCGTCTCAGGGAAGCTCCGAGGCCACTGCAAATGTCAATACCATGGCGGCGGCCATCGAGCAGACATCCATGCAGGCCGGCAATGTGCAGTCTGTATCCCATGAACTCAGCTCGGTCGCTGATCAGCTTTCAAAGGCGGTCGAGGAATTCCTGTTGCAGGTGGCAGCCGGGCAGGAGACGATGCAAGATCGAGGAGGCGCACGCGCCGCCGCCTGATCGGCACCGCTTTGGATGTTCCAGGGCAAGCCCGAGGTGAAACGCCGGAAGCACGTCCGGATGGATCACTTCGATTCGAAAGGAGCGATCGCTGCCTCCGGAAAATCCCGAAGGTTTGCGATCGCGATCAACGCGCGAAGACCGTCGATTGCAGCAGCGAGAATCTGACTGTTGAACCGCTCCCCTGAAATGGGACACTGACGGAAGCCAGGGTCTGATCTCTGCCGGTCTCCATCGAAGGGGAGATGAGAGCATTTTTTTCGATTCGACCGAATGAGAGCGGATGCTCTGTCTCTTTGATTTTATCGCATTTTCTTCACGCGAACCGGTTCCCAATTCGCTTGAAGATACTCTGGAATATCGCAACGCTGGAACCGCGCTGCCGCCTTCAAGGGGCTTGTCGCCCCTGAAGTGCTGAGGGGCGAGCGGAGTGCCGCGCAGCTCGCCACGGCCTATGGCCTCCACCCGATTCTCCTCTCTTGACTCTCGTTCCTGTTGCTCTCTTTATTGGAACAAAATAGGAACATGACCCGTGCAAGCATATCCGCCTCTCCTGCGACAAGGCTGGTCCGCGCCCTCCGGCGAGGCGGTAGAAGAAGGTGCGCGCATTGCGAGCCTGCCCATTCTTGCCCGCGGCGCCCTGCATGAATTCTATGCCGCCCGCGCGAGCGATGCGGCAGCCTTGAGCGGCTGTGCGCTGGCCATCGGGCAGGTTCTCGCGCGGGGGCGCCCCTGCCTCTGGGTTCGGCAGGAGGCCTTCGACCGGGAAGCGGGCCATCCCCATGCGCCGGGCCTGTGCGAATTCGGGCTTGACCCGGCGAGCCTGATGATCCTGCGCGCGAAGGATGCCAGAGCCGCCCTTCAGGCCGGACTGGAAGGCGCGCGCTGCGCAGGCCTCGGCGTGGTTTTCCTCGAACTCTGGGGCGAGGACCCGGCCTATGATCTCACGGCCAGCCGGCGCCTGGCGCTTGCCGCGCGTGCGTCCGGCGTGCCGCTCCTGCTGACGCGAATCGCAGCGACGGCACGGCCGAGCGCAGCGGAAACGCGCTGGGAATTGCGTGCCCTGCCTTCCCGCGCGCTGGCGGCGCAAGCCCCCGGCCTCCCCGCTTTCGAATTCACCCTGCTCCGTGTCCGCAACGGGCGCGAGGGCCTGCACGACCATCTGGAGTGGGATCGCGATGCCCGCCAATTCCTGTCCCGAACTGCAACCGACACCCGACCCGCCGAGCCTGCCCTGCCGTCGCTACCTGGCGCTGTGGTTTCCGTTTCTTTCGACCGACCGTGCCCGCCGCAGCCAGATCTCCTCCCGCGACGGGAGGCCGGCTGAGCGCCCCTTCGCGCTGGTCGAGAAGGATCGCGGCGCGCTGCGCATCTCGGCCATCGATGCCATCGCCCTCCGTGCCGGGCTCAGCCCGGGCATGGCGCTGGCGGAGGCGCGCGCGCTCTGGCCTAACCTCGAGACGGAGGAGGCCGCACCGGAGGCCGATGCGCGCTTCCTGAAGCGCGCCAGCGAGATCTGCGAGATGTTCACCCCCCTTGTGGCGATCGAGGGCCGGGATGGTCTGGTGCTGGATATCACCGGCTGCGTGCATCTCTTCGGCGGGGAGAGCGAGATGCTGCTCCGCGCGCGTCGGCGCCTGCGCAGCCTCGGGCTCACCACCTTCGGGGCCATTGCCTCCACGCCCCATGCGGCCCGGGCCTTCGCGCGCTACCGCCGCAACATCCTCGCTGGGCCGGGCCAGGATGAGACGCTGGCACGCGCCCTGCCGGTCTCCGCGCTCGATCAGGATCAGGCGACGACCATCGCGCTGGGCCGGGCGGGATTTTGCACCCTCGGCGATCTCGCGGATCGGCCATCGCACATGCTCTCCGCGCGATTCGGGGAGGACCTCGTCGCGAGGCTTCACCGCATCCTCGG
>JADCCH010000050.1 GCA_020252865.1 Methylobacterium sp. | reverse complement strand
GGTGAACCTCAACGCCCAGCCCAAGGCGCAGTATTTCGCCAAGGTGCTGAAGTCGGGCGGCTACAAGACCTCCTTCTACCTGCTCGGCTGGACGCCGGGCACGTTCGACAGCCACAACGTGCTGTTCGACATCCATGGCTGCCGTGCTGACGGTTCGCCCCGTGGCGAATCCAATCTCGGCGGTTATTGCAACAAGGAAGTCGACGCGCTCACCGACAAGATCCTCGTCGAGAGCGACAATGCCAAGCGCGACCAGCTGATCAAGCAGGCCTTCGACATCACGACGAAGGAATTCGCCTATGTGCCGCTGCACCAGCAGGCGCTCGCCTGGGGTGTCTCGCGCGATGTCCAGCTGACACAGCGTGCCGATAACTCGGTGCTGCTCTACTGGGCCACCAAGAAGTAACCGGTCTCTCCCGGGAGGGCCGCGCATCCCGCGCGGCCCTTTCCTTTGCGGGTGTTGAGCATGCTGGCGTTCGTCATCCGGCGCATCCTGCAATCGATCGCCGTCATGGTCTCGGTTGCGCTGATCGCCTTCATCATGTTCCGGTTCGTGGGCGACCCCGTGAACCAGATGGTCGGCGTGGATACGCCGCAGGCCGAGGTGGAGCGTCTGCGCGCATCGCTGGGCCTGAACGACCCGACTCTCGTGCAGTTCGGACGCTTCCTCTGGAATGCCCTGCATTTCGATTTCGGCGTTTCCTACCAGTTTCGCATGCCCGTGACGAGGCTGCTCGCCGAGCGCGCACCGGCGACGCTCGAACTGGCGCTGACGGCGGCACTCTTCGCCCTCGTCGTGGGGGTGGTGATGGGGGTCTATTGCGCGCTGCGGCGCGACAGCTGGCTTGCCCGGCTGTTTCAGACGGTGAGCCTCATCGGCGTCTCCCTGCCCACCTTCCTGATCGGCATCCTGCTGATCTACCTCTTCGCGGTCATCCTCGGCTGGCTGCCCTCCAACGGGCGCGGGCAGGTGGTGAAGATCGGCGACTGGTGGACGACAGGCCTGTTGACGACCTCGGGCCTGAAGGCGCTGGTTCTGCCCGCCATCACGCTCGGCCTTTTCCAGATGACGCTGATCATGCGGCTCGTGCGCGCCGAGATGATGGAAGTGATGCGCACGGATTACATCAAGTTCGCCAAGGCGCGCGGCTTGCGCACGCGCTCCATCCATTTCGGCCACGCGCTGAAGAACACGCTGATCCCGGTCATCACGATTGCCGGCCTGCAACTCGGCTCCATCATCGCCTTCGCCATCATCACCGAGACGGTGTTCAACTGGCCGGGAATGGGGCTGCTGTTCCTGAAGGCCGTGCAGAATGTCGATATTCCCATCATGGCGGCCTATCTCATGCTGATCGGCTTCCTGTTCGTGACCATCAATCTCCTGGTCGATTTGGCCTATGGCTTCGTGGATCCGCGCCTGCGCGTCGCGATGAGAACCTGAGGGGCCTTCAAGATGCCCAATCCGACCCCAGAAGAGGTGAAGGGCCCTGTGGCGGGTGGCCAGAGCGGCCTTGTCGCGCGCCTCCTCGATTCCGATGTCTATGCGAGCTTCCGTTCGTCCTGGATGACGATGATCGCAGCGGCGATTGTGCTCGTCTGCTTCATCGGCGCGGCCTTCGCGCCGTGGATCGCGCCGACCAATCCGTTCGACCCTGCGACCGTTTTCCTCTCCGATGCCTCCATCCCGCCGGCCTGGCAGCAGGGCGGCGATCCGCGCTTCATCATCGGCACCGACGACCAGGGCCGCGACATGTATTCGGCCATTCTCTTCGGCTTGCGCGTCAGCCTCGCCGTGGGCGGGCTCGGCGTGCTGCTCGCGGCGAGCATCGGCATCACGCTCGGGTTGCTTGCTGGCTATATGGGGGGCCGCGTCGATGCCATCATCATGCGTGTCGCCGATGTGCAACTGACCTTCCCGGCCATCCTCATCGCATTGCTGATCGATGGTGTGGCGCAGGGCCTTTTCCGGGGCATGAGCCGCGAGACGACGGCCATTCCCGTGCTGGTGATCTCCATCGGGTTGAGCTTCTGGGTGCAATATGCCCGCACCATCCGCGGCTCCACCCTGGTGGAGAAGAACAAGGATTACGTCGCCGCCGCGCGCCTCGTGGGCATTCCCACGCCGGTCATCATGGTCCGCCACGTGCTGCCGAATGTGATCGGCCCGGTGCTGGTGATCCTCACCATCAATCTGGGGCTTGCCATCATCACCGAGGCGACGCTCTCGTTCCTGGGCGTGGGTCTGCCGCCGACGCAGCCTTCGCTCGGTACGCTGATCTCCATCGGCAACAAATACCTCTTCTCCGGCGATTGGTGGATCGTCGCCTTCCCGGGCGCGACGCTTGCTATTCTCGTGCTGGCGGTGAACCTGCTGGGCGACTGGCTGCGCGACGCGCTGAACCCGAAGCTGAGGTGAGTGATGCGCATCATCAGCAAAAGTGGCCTCCGGTCCTCCGCCCGGACGATGCGCAAATCTTCCGAGCATAAGTCATGAGTGAGCCGGTAATCTCCGTCCGAAATCTGCGCGTGGAATTCGCCACGAGGCGCGGAACCTTGCGTGCGATCGACGGCGTCTCCTTCGATATCGCGCGCGGCGAGGTGCTGGGTGTCGTGGGCGAGAGCGGCGCGGGCAAGAGCGTCACCGGTTCGGCCATCATCGGGCTGATCGAGCCGCCGGGCCGCATCGCGGGCGGGGAAATCCTGCTGCACGGGAAGCGCATCGACAACCTGCCGCCCGAGGAGATGCGCCGCATCCGCGGCCGGAAGATCGCGATGATCTTCCAGGACCCGCTGACCTCGCTGAACCCGCTCTACCGCGTGGGCGAGCAGCTGATCGAGACCATCCGCACGCATACCGATCTTTCGCCGCGCGCCGCGCGCGAGCGCGCCATCGGGTTGCTCGCCGAGGTGGGGATTCCCGCCCCGGAGAAGCGCATCGATGGCTATCCGCATGAATTCTCCGGCGGCATGCGCCAGCGCGTGGTGATCGCGCTCGCTCTCTCGGCCGAGCCGGATTTCATTGTGGCGGACGAGCCCACCACCGCGCTCGACGTTTCCGTGCAGGCGCAGATCATCGCTCTGATCAAGCGCCTCTGCCATGAGCGCGGCACAGCGGTGATGCTGGTGACGCACGATATGGGCGTGATCGCCGAAACGGCGGATCGCGTGGCGGTGATGTATGCCGGGCGCATCGCCGAAATCGGCCCGGTGCGCGATGTGGTGAAGCACCCGCTCCACCCCTATGCGAAAGGCCTGATGGGGGCGATCCCGACGCTCGAAAACGAGGCCGATCGCCTCGCGCAGATCCCCGGCTCCATGCCGCGCCTCACGCGAATTCCGCCGGGCTGCGCCTTCAACCCGCGTTGCAGCCACGTTTTCGATCGCTGCCGTGTGGAGAAACCCGAGCCGATCGAGCCCGATTCCGTCACCTCCGCGCGCGAGAACCTGATGCCCGGGCATCTCGTCGCCTGCCATCTCTATGCGCCGAGAGCCGGAGGCACGCCATGAAGGCTGTTTCCGAGAAGAGCCCGGCCGCCGCCGCTCTGGAACCCGCGCCTTTCATCGAAATCCGCGATCTGAAGCGTGTTTTCGATGTATCACGGCCGTGGTTGAACCGCATGCTGGAAAACCTGCCGAAGGCCTATCTCAAGGCGGTCGATGGCGTGAGCGTCGATATCCGCAAGGGCGAGACCTTCGCGCTTGTGGGCGAATCCGGTTCAGGCAAATCCACGGTCGCGCGCATGGTGGTGGGGCTTCTGCCCGTGACCTCCGGCACCGTCACGATCGACGGCGTTTCGATGACGGATGTGAAGGACAGCGCCGCGCGGCAGGCCCTGCGCAAGCGCATCCAGATGATCTTCCAGGACCCTTACGCCAGCCTCAACCCGCGCTGGCGCGTGGCGCGCATCATCGCCGAGCCGATCCACGCCTTCGGCCTGCTCCAGGGCGAGGCGGTGGAGGCACGCGTGGGCGAGCTTCTCACGCTGGTGGGTCTGCACCCGGATGACGGGAAGAAATTCCCGCATGAATTCTCCGGCGGCCAGCGCCAGCGCATCGCCATTGCCCGTGCTCTCGCCTCGAGCGCGGAATTCATCGTCTGCGATGAGCCCACTTCCGCGCTGGATGTGAGCGTGCAGGCGCAGATCCTGAACCTGATGCGCGACCTGCAGAAGGAATTCGGGCTCACCACTCTCTTCATCTCGCACAACCTCGCGGTGGTGCGACATATGGCCGACCGCATCGGCGTGATGTATCTCGGGCG
>JADCCH010000005.1 GCA_020252865.1 Methylobacterium sp. | reverse complement strand
CCTGTTCGATACCTTTACCGGCATTCCCGGCAAGGGCGCGTCGGCCGAGGAGGCGGCCGAGATCGCCCGCCGCAACGCGGTCATGTATCACAGCGATGTTTATGAGTTCACGAAGTCGGTCTTCGCCGAGTTTCCGAATGCGCAGCTCGTGAAGGGCCGCCTGCCCGGGTCGCTCGAGGGGATCGAGACCGGCCCGATCGCCTATCTCTCCGTCGACCTCAATCACGCGGGCGCTGAAATCGATTCCGCGAAGGTCCTCTGGCCGCGCCTGGTGCCCGGCGCGGTGATCGTGCTGGATGATTACGCCTTCGCGGGGCATGAAGAGCAATATTCGGCCTGGAATGAGTTCACTGCGCGACATGGGCTGCAAATCCTGACATTGCCTACCGGGCAGGGTATGATCATCAAAAGATAATCGTCATCGTCGGCTCGTGACCGCGAGGCTCTCGACGATCAGCGCAATGACGATCCCTTGCACCGGTTCCGGCCTTTCGCCGAGCCGCGGGATCGCGAAGATCGTGCCGACGACCGGGTGACGCGCGAGGCCTCCCAGACCGACACCGATGATCCCCGGCCAGCCCCGCCGGCCGGGATTGGCGCCGAAAATCATCCAGCTGCCAGGCGCGGCGGATGAGAGCGAAAGCCCCTGCTTCATAAGCTGCTTCATCGGCAGGCCGGAAGAGAGGGTGAGGGTGAGGGTGAGGATCAGCCCCCTGCCCCAGCCGATTCCGGCACAATCGCGAACACCGCCGGCCTTCAGGAACAGCGAAAAAGCAGGCCAGCCGCCACGCCGAAGCGCAGGGCCGCCCTGTCAAGGACGGTGAAGCCGTTGAGCACCGCATGGCACGAGATGGAGAAGTTGGTGCCGCAGATCGTCACGGCACCGAGCGTCGCCAAGGCCGCGAGGGCTGAGCGCCATGCGCTCAGGCCAGGGCCTTCAGTGCGGCACGGCCGGCATAGAGCGCCATGTCGCCCAGTTCCTGCTCGATGCGCAGGAGCTGGTTGTATTTCGCGGTGCGATCCGAACGCGCGAGGCTGCCGGTCTTGATCTGCCCGCAATTCGTGGCGACCGCGAGATCGGCGATGGTGGAGTCTTCCGTCTCGCCCGAGCGATGGCTCATCACGGCGGTGTAGCCCGCGCGCTGCGCCATCTCCACGGCGTTGAGCGTCTCGGTGAGCGAGCCGATCTGGTTCACCTTCACGAGGATCGAGTTGCCGGTCTGCGTCCTGATGCCCTGGCTGAGGCGGGTGACGTTGGTCACGAAAAGATCGTCGCCCACGAGCTGGCATTTCGCACCGATGCGATCGGTCAGGAGTTTCCAGCCCTCCCAGTCGTCCTCGGCCATGCCGTCCTCGATGGAGACGATGGGGTAATCTGAAACGAGTTTCTGAAGATATTTCACCTGTGCCTTGATATCGCGCTTCTTCTTCTCGCCGTGGTAATCGTAGACGCCATCCTTGAAGAACTCGGTCGAGGCGCAATCGAGCGCGATCGCCATGTCGCCGTCGCGGCCCGGCCTGAAGCCGGCCTTCTGAATCGCGGCCATCACGAAATCGAGCGCCGCCTCGGCCGATTTCAAATTCGGGGCGAAGCCGCCCTCATCGCCGACATTGGTGTTGTGGCCCTTCTCCTTCAGAGCCTTTTTCAGCGTGTGGAACACTTCCGCGCCCATCCGAAGGCCTTCCGCGAAGGACGGCGCGCCAATCGGCATGATCATGAATTCCTGAAAATCGATGGGGTTGTCGGCATGCGCCCCGCCATTGACGATGTTCATCATCGGCACCGGGAGCACGCGGGCATTGGCGCCGCCGACATAGCGATAGAGCGGCAAGCCACGCGATTCCGCCGCAGCCTTGGCCACTGCCAGCGACACGCCGAGAATGGCGTTCGCGCCGAGGCGGGACTTGTTCTTCGTGCCGTCGAGCTTGAGCATCTCATGGTCGATCGCGATCTGGTCCTCGGCATCCATGCCGGTGATCGCATCCGAGATTTCGGTCAGGACGTTCTCGACCGCCCCGGTCACGCCCTTGCCAAGATAGCGCGCGCCGCCATCGCGCAGTTCCACCGCCTCATGCGCGCCGGTCGAAGCGCCCGAGGGGACTGCCGCGCGGCCGAGCGAGCCATCTTCCAGCACGACATCGACCTCGACGGTCGGGTTGCCGCGGCTGTCGAGGATCTCGCGTGCAATCACATCCACAATCAACGTCATGAGTCCAATTCCTCCAGAGAGATGTTCGCAAGTCCCGCTGGGGGGCTCCTTAGAGCATGCCGGAAAAAAGTGGAAACCGCTTTTTCGCCTTCCGGCATGCGGGAAAAACAGGGCCCGAAGGCCAGAGATGATTTCGCAACCGGAAAGCCGATATCTTGCGTGTGTCTCGCGCCGCCGGGAAGAGGATGTCCTGCGCCTTGATGTCGCCGATCTCGCGCTTCTTCGTGCCCGAGACGACCTCGCGCCCGTTTGCGAGGCGGCGGAGCGGCTGCCTCCATGCGGGAGCGGTTGACAGGTCGTCCACTCTTTTTCTCGTTTTGTCGCATTTTCCTCTCGTGAACCGGGCTCCACTTCGCTCGGAAATGCTCTAGAAGCGCGATCAACTCCCCCCAAAGGAAATGATCCCATGGCCGCGTCCTTCGAAACCATGCAGCTCGGCAAGGCTTCCACCCTTCCTGCTTCCCCCGAGGAGGCCGTGCTCGACCGCGTGCCCAATCCGCACCCGGACAGCCCCTATCTCGCGCGTTTTACCTGCCCGGAATTCACCTCGATCTGCCCGGTGACCGGCCAGCCGGATTTCGGCATCCTCGTGATCGATTACGTGCCGGGGAAATGGCTCGTGGAATCGAAGTCGCTGAAGCTCTATCTCGGCGCGTTCCGCAATCACGGCGCCTTTCATGAAGATTGCACGGTCGGGATCGGCCGCAAGCTCGTGGAACGGCTCGAGCCGGTCTTCTTCCGCATCGGCGGCTACTGGTATCCGCGCGGGGGAATCCCGATCGACGTGTTCTGGCAGCATGGCGAGGCGCCGAAGAATATCTGGCTGCCCGATCAGGGCGTGGCCCCCTATCGGGGCCGCTGAGCCGATCAGACGCCGAAGCCGCGCCGCTCCATGCAGGACATGATTCCCGCCTGCCTGCCCGGCTCGCGCGCGAAAGCGGAGCGGCCCGGACTGACATGCTCCTCCACCTTGCCGCCATGCGCCGTGATGCAATGGCAATAGGCGTGGCGTTCCTTCTCGCGGATGCGGTTGCAGGCGGCATCGCCTTCGGTCTGCGGCGCGGAGAAACCGAACAGGAAGGCAAGCAGGAGGGGCGATGCCGAGGACATGTCTTGGAGAGCAGTCGCGGGAGTCGAAGAAATTGTTTTGCGGCTTGCAGGCGCGGGTCCTGGGAGTCAACCCCGCTCAGAGGTTTTTCGTCACCTTGTCATAGGCCTGGAGCCGCGCGAGCAGCGCCTTCATCTCATGGAGCGGCACCATGTTCGGGCCATCCGAGGGCGCCATGTCGGGGTTTTCATGCGTCTCGATGAAGAGCCCGGCGACCCCCACGGCGATCGCGGCACGCGCCAGAACCGGCACGAATTCGCGCTGCCCGCCGGAGGAACCGCCCTGCCCGCCCGGCTGCTGCACGGAATGGGTCGCATCGAAGATCACCGGGCAAGCGCATTGCCCGGCCATGATCGGCAGGCCGCGCATGTCGGTGACGAGCGTGTTGTAGCCGAAGCTCGTGCCGCGTTCGCAGGCCATCACGCGGGTGTTGCCGGCATCGGTGATCTTCGCGACGACGTTTCGCATGTCCCAGGGGGCAAGGAACTGGCCCTTCTTCACGTTGATCGCCGCGCCGGTTTTCGCGGCCGCGAGGAGCAGATCGGTCTGGCGGCAGAGGAAGGCGGGGATCTGCAGGCAATCCACGACGCTTGCCACTTCCGCGCATTGGCCGGGCTCATGCACATCGGTGATGACCGGCAGGCCGAAATCGTTTCGGATGTCGGCGAAGACCGCCAGCGCCTTTTCGAGCCCGATGCCCCGCGCGGCCTTGCCGGAGGTGCGGTTCGCCTTGTCGAAGGAGGATTTGTAGACGAGCCCGATACCGAGGCTTTCGCAGATCTCCTTGAGGCTGCCGGCCATTGCGAAGGCATGGTCGCGGCTCTCCATCTGGCAGGGGCCGGCGATCAGCGCGAAGGGCCGATTGTTCCCGAAAGTCACGGGACCGATGGTCACATCCGTCATCGATGATCCTCTGTTCTCCGGGAGGGGACCGGAGCGGACTTCGCGATAGGCCCTCGGCGGTGCGATCGCAAGCCCCGCCATGCCGCGAGACCCGGCCAGCGGCCGCCACTCCACCAAACGCTCAAGCCGGATCGCCGTGGCGAAGCCGGGACGCGGCTCGATGGTGAAGGCTTCGCCGGCAGGAACCATGCCAAGGCCCATCCGCACCGCCTGTCTGGCGACCGCGGCCGGCTCGGTGACCCTGAGGCCAAAGCCGGCGAAATGCGGGGGGCTCGTCCGGGCTTCGACACCATAGAGGAAGCGGAACGTGTCGGGCGTGACAATTTCCACCCGTGTCCCGCCGCAATCCAGCGCGATTCCCGATGAGGAGGCGCGCATCTCCCGGCAATCAGCGAAAGCCGAGAGAAAGATGTGATGATCGGAGGGGTTTTCCGCCACGAGCGTCACGCGGGAGATGCCGCTGGCACCATTGGGGTGCTGCTGAAGAACAGGCGACCAGAAATTCTCCGGGAAATGCTGCTGGCAGACGAAGAAACCACATTCGGCCAGGTCTCGCGCATGCGCGAAGGCCAGGGTGAAGGCAACTTCCACCTCCGCGCCATCCGCCTTCACGCCCTTGCGGGCAAAATCGAACGGGGCGAAGGAGCCCACGCCTTCCGTGGCGAAGCGCATGGCATCGGCCTTCGCATCCGCGCTCTTCAGCACCATCATCGAGAGACCGGGCCGGCGCGCGATTGCCTCCGCCACGAAGGCACCGAAGGAAAACAATCCCGGCTGATGCGGCGGCACCTGCGCGCCCTCGCCCACCGAGATCAATTCGAGAAAGGT
>JADCCH010000049.1 GCA_020252865.1 Methylobacterium sp. | reverse complement strand
GCGCGATCTCGATCGCCGCCGCCCGGGGCAGTCGAAATTCACCACGCAACGGCAGGAGCCGGACCAGGTCCGCATCCTCTCGGGCGTGTTCACCGAGGCCGATGGCATCCAGCGCACCACCGGCACCTCGATTGGCCTCCTGATCGACAATGTCGACCAGCGTTCGAAGGATTATTCCGAGATCGCCGCGAGTTTCCGTCCCGGCCATGCCGATTTCCCCTATGACGCGAAATACGGCATCCGCGATCCCCGCGGCGGCGGGCGCTCCTCGGCGCGCGAAACCGCGATGCGGGTCGCCGCGGGGGCGATTGCGCGCAAGATTGTGCCGGGCTGCCGCGTGCGTGGCGCATTGGTGCAGATGGGACCGCACCGAATTGACCGCCGCAACTGGAACTGGGAGGAAGTGGATCGCAACCCCTTCTTCTGCCCGGATGCCGAGGCCGCCGAGTTCTTCGCCGAATATCTCGATGGCATCCGCAAGAATGGCTCTTCCATCGGCGCGGTGCTGGAAATCGTGGCCGAGGGCGTGCCCGCAGGCCTCGGCGCGCCGATCTATGGCAAGCTCGACAGCGACATCGCCTCGGCGCTGATGTCCATCAATGCCGTGAAGGGCGTGGAAATTGGCGCAGGCTTCGGCGCGGCCGAACTCACGGGCGAGGAAAACGCCGATGAAATCCGCATGGGCAATGACGGACAGCCGGTTTTTCTAGAGAACCACGCGGGCGGCATTCTCGGCGGCATTTCCACCGGCCAGCCCATCGTGGCGCGCTTCGCGGTGAAACCGACCTCGTCGATCCTCACCCCGCGCGCCACCATCGATCGCTACGGCAACGAGACCGAGATCCGCACCCGGGGACGGCATGACCCCTGCGTCGGGATTCGCGCGGTGCCGGTGGGCGAAGCCATGCTGGCCATCGTGCTGGCGGATCATCATCTCCGCCATCGCGGGCAGGTCGGTTGATTCACCACCAGGAAAACTTCAGTATCACTGAAGTTTTTGTGCTGTTTTGGCCCTTTTTTCATTGACGCCCGATTGGCTGCGGGCGCAGTGAAACTTCGTGAAACTCGAGAACTGGCTCAAGCGCACAGGCACGAAGCGTTCCGCTTTCGCGGATGCCGTGGGCCTTTCGCCCGCGAGCATCACGGCGCTCTGCAAGGATGGCCCGAGCTGGGTGTCACGGGAAACAGCAGAGCGCATCGCGCTCGCCACCGGTGGCGCGGTGACTCCCAACGATTTTCTCGGGCTCGGCCCCACGGAACGGATGAACGACATGCCCGAAATCACAAACCGCGTCCTCGCCGCCATCGAAGCCTTCAAGCGCGGCGAGATTGTCGTCGTCACCGATGACGATGATCGGGAAGGCGAGGGCGATCTCATCGTCGCCGCCTCGCTTTGCACGCCGGATAAGATGGCCTTCATCGTGCGGCACACGAGCGGCATCGTCTGCACGCCCTTGCCGATTGCCGAAGCAAGGCGCCTGCGGCTCGACCCGATGGTCGCGGTGAATGACAGCGCGCATACCACGGCCTTCACGGTTTCCATCGATTACCGCGAAGGCCTGACCACGGGCATCTCGGCGGATGAACGCACGGCGACGGTGCGTGCACTGACCAACGGCAATGTGCAGGCGGGGGATTTCGTTCGTCCCGGCCACATTTTTCCGCTGATCGCCCGCGAGGGCGGGGTGCTGATGCGCTCGGGCCATACGGAAGCGGCGGTCGATCTCTGCCGGCTCGCGGGTCTGCCGCCAGTGGGTGTGATCTCCGAGCTCGTGAATGATGATGGCACGGTGACCAAGGGCCAGCAGGTTGCTGATTTCGCAACCAGGCACAAGCTCGCGCGGCTCACGATCGCCGATCTCATCGCCTATCGGCAGGCGCGGGAGAAGCTCGTGGAGCGGGTGAACACGTTTCCCGTTGAAACCGCCATCGGCACGCTCACGGGCCATGCCTTCACCACGCCCTTCGATGAGGTGCAGCATCTCGCGCTGGTCCACGGCGATATCGGTGATGGCAAGGCCGTGGTGACGCGCCTGCATCGCGCCAATGCGATCACCGATGTTTTCGGCGGCGGCAAGGGCATCGAAGCCGCGCTTCATCGCTTCAGGAAGGAAGGGCGGGGCGTGCTCGTCTACCTGCGCGATGGCACGGCGGGGGTACCAAAGGCGACGCTCCGGCCACAGAATTCCGATCAGCAGCGTGCGCAGGCCTGGCGCGAGGTGGGGCTTGGCGCGCAGATCCTGCGGGATCTCGGTGTTCAGTCGATCCGCAATCTCTCGACCACCGGCAACCGCGCCTTCGTGGGCCTGAACGCCTTCGGGATCGAGATCGCGGGCACGGAAACGCTTTGACGCGCGAGGCCAATCAGGCCTTCATCAGTTCCCGCATATGGGCGGCGACGGAGGTCGACAGGCCTTCAAGGTCGTAGCCGCCCTCGAGCAGGCTGACGATTTTTCCGCCACATGCGCGATCCGCGATCTCCATGACGCGCCGCGTCGCCCAGCCGAAATCCTCGGCTTCGAGCCTGAGATTGGCCAGCGGGTCGCGGCGATGCGCATCGAACCCGGCAGAGATCAGGATGACCTCCGGTTGATGCGCCTCGAGGCGGGGGAACACCTTTGCCTCGTAGATCGCGCGGAACATGGCGCCATCGGTGCCGGCGGCCAGCGGCACATTATGGATCATCCCGTGGCTGCCCGTCTCGTTCTCGGTCCCGGAACCGGGATAGAGCGGCATCTCATGCGAAGAGATGAAAAGAATGTCCTTCTCGTCCCAGAAGATATCCTGCGTGCCGTTGCCGTGATGCACATCCCAGTCGAGGATCGCGACGCGCTTCACGCCATGCGCCCTCTGGGCGTGGCGCGCGGCGATGGCGATTGTGTTGAAAAAGCAGAAGCCCATGGGCGTTGCCTTCTCGGCGTGATGGCCCGGCGGGCGGCTCGCGACGAAGGCATTGGCGACGACGCCTTTCAACACGTCATCGACTGCGCGGCAGGCCGAGCCCATCGCGGCCAGCACGGCCGGCATCGTGCCGGGCGACATCGAGGTGTCGCCATCAAGGAAACGAAATCCTTCCGCGGGAGCACTCGCGGCAATGATGCGAACATATTCATCGGGATGCGCCAGAATCGCCTGATCGAGCGGCGCGGTAACTGCGGCCTCGCGCCGCAGCGGGGCGAATTCGGGGCTGTCCAGCACACGTTCGATCGCGCGCAGGCGTTCCGGTCGCTCCGGATGTCCAGCCGGGATGGCATGGCCTTGAAAAACCGAATCAGTCATCAACAGCGTTGTCATGGAGCAAAGATCCACTGCAATTGCGCCGGATGGAACGGGCGATGGTCGCCTTTCGCCCCCCGCCGAGACATTGCCGGCTGTTGTAGCGCAACCTTCGCGTTCTGAAAAATCTTGCCGTGCAGCATATCGGGAAACGGTGTGTCTTTCCCGCACTCGCCGGAAGAAATCCGGGTCATTAACCAAATCGCAACCATGATCAATCATTCTTCCGAAACGATGTCCTCATTGCCTCTCGCCATGAAAGCATGTGTTGCCGCTTGCATTTCGCTTGCGGCCGCCGCGTGCAACACCTACGCTTCCTTCCCCGATCCGAGCCTCTCGAAGCGCGACGTGGAATTGCTGGCGCTCGCGCCGCAGAGCTTTGCTCGAGAACTTGATCCGATGCGGGCACGCATCCGCATGCCGAATTCGACGGGCGAAAAGACACCGGGCACGATCATTGTCGATAACGAGGCCCGCTTCCTTTATTTCGTCGAGGACACGAATACGGTCCTGCGCTACGAGATCTCGCCGGGCATGGAATCGCATCAGTGGCGCGGCACCGCCACTGTCGGTCGCAAGGTCGAGTGGCCTTCCTGGACTCCGGGGACCGAAGCGCGGCGCATGGCTCCCGGCTTGCCGGCTATGGTGCCGGGCGGCCCGAACAACCCGCTGGGGGCGCGCGGCCTCTACCTTCATGACGAGCGGGGCCGTGACACGGAGTATCGCATTCACGGCACGAACGAGCCGGAGATGATCGGTCAGCCGGTCTCCCTGGGCTGCATCCGCATGCACAATATCGACGTGATCGATCTCTATGCCCGCGTTCAAATCGGCTCGAAAGTCATCGTGCGCTGAGCAGCAGGCTGGGACAGAAACGAACAAGGCGGCCTTGCGAGCCGCCTTTTTCGTTTCCAGCCCGATGGTTGTCAGTCGCTCCATCCGGTCTGTGCGATCGGCTTCGCGCGCTCGCGGGCCCGACGGCGCTCGGCCACGCGACTCGCAGCGGCGGCAAGGGCAGGCAGGCGGATCGCGCGGTAATGCGTGGCAATGTGGCCGGCGACGGCAAGGCGCTCGCGGGTAAGGGGGATCGTTTCACGGTTTCGAAGGCTTTCCGCGAAAAGCGAGGCCGGGGGCATGCTGTTTCCTCTTGGCAATGGAGACCGGGTGGTCCCGGATTGCTGTCAGAGATCGCGGAGCATCGTGATTGGTGTTGGGCGCGATTATGGAAAACCCGGGGCAAAGCGTTAAGACGGGTTAAAATTTGTGACGCAACGACTCAGCCCTTGGCTTCGAGATCCTTGAAAGTGTCGCGCCAGCGCGAGAAAGTCTGGTCGAGCAAATCGAGATCGCTGGCAGGCAGACGGCCAATCGTTTCCTGGATGAAGCGTTTCTGCACATCCATGCCTTCCGCCGCGAGGCGACGGCCCTCGGAAGTGAGATGCAGGGCGTGGGAGCGCCGATCGCCCGGGATCGGTTTTCGATCCACAAGTCCAGCCTCGACCAGCCGATCCACAAGGCCCGAGACATTGCCCTTCGTGACATAGAGCCGCTCGGCGAGGTCACGCTGCGTGATGCCCTCATCCTCCGTCAATGTCGAAAGCAGGTCGAACTGGGCCACGGAAAGTCCAATGGAGCGCAAGCGCCCAGACATCGCGGAATGCCCACGCTGATGCAACCGCAAGAAGCGGAACCAGATGCGGGCCGGAGTCACGCTGCGTTCATCCATGATGCGAAATCCTTGACGCGGCTTCTCCGTCTTTTCAAGTTCCTATCGCGTGGCCGGCCTTTCCATTCGGGTCGGGCCATGCCAGAAAAGCGTGGAAAACCGGCTGATTTGCAGGATGCTCCGATGCTGTCCCTTGCCTTCTCGCGTACCTGTCTCACAGTCATTTTCTGCAGAAAATCGCGCAATGGCCGGCCCTTCCCAGGCTGATGATGTCATCGCGGCTTCCCTTCGCACGTGAATCGCGTTTCACGATCTGGGCCGAGCGACTAGCCTTTCTGTCAGTTCCGGTCGGGCTTCTGGTCATTCTGCTTGCGCGATCCGGCCAGCTCGATCCGGGGCGGGCGCTCGTGCTTATCGGCTTTGCGGCTTTTCTGGCCATGCTCGCGCTGGCGGTTGCCGGGGTCGGCGCCATTGATATGTGGCGCAACGGGCGAACGGGCCTGTTCCGGCTGTTTCGGACCGTCTTTCTCGCCTTGGCCGTTCTGGGCGGGCCGGCCTTTCTGGCGATCGAGGCCAGGCACCTTCCAGTTCTCAACGACATCACGACCGACCTCGATGACCCACCCGAATTCTCGCGCTCCTCGGTGGCGCTTGCCGCCCGGAAGGGGCATGTCCCGCCTGTGCGTGACCCGCGCGAACGCGAGCGCCAGCGCCCCGCCTATCCGGATATCCGAACGCTGGTGCTGGATATGGAGGCGGATCAGGCTTTCCGGCTGGTTCTGGAGGCGGTGCAGAAGCTGCGCTGGCGCATCATCGAGCAATCGGCGCCGGGTGGCCGCTCAGGGCAGGGCCGCATCGAGGCGATTGCCGAGACGACCCTGCTGCGCTTTCAGGACGACATCACGATCCGCTTCCGCCCCACCCCGGCCGGCACGCGCGTGGATATCCGCTCCGCGAGCCGCATCGGCCGGCATGATTACGGCGCGAATGCCCAGCGCATCCGCCGTCTCACGGAGGAAATCCTCGCCTCTCGTGACTAGAGCATTTTCCGGCCCGTTGGCCGCCGGCTGGGCAGGGAAGACGCGGTGAACCAGGACGACAGAGCCGTTATCGATCTGACCCATTCAGATCGGAAGCCGGCCCGGTCACGCCCGAAGGAACACGGCGTCCATGGCCAGCCCCGCCTCGGCCGTGACGAGCCCCCTCGCGAAGAGATCCTCGAGATGCGCGAAGGTGGAGAGTCCTGCGGCGCCCTTCAGTTCCGGGCGCAGGCCGGGATAGTTCTCCTCGACCAGCTTATGCACCGTGCGCGGCCCGTCCGAAAGGCGATCCAGGATCTGTGATTCGCGCTGCTTCCGGTGGCTCAGGATCGCGCGGCTGAAGCGCCGCGGATCTGCCACGCCGCCGCCATGGCCGGGAAGGTAGAGCGCATCCTCCTCGCGCCCTGCAAGCTTTTCCAGCGAGGCCATGTAATCGGCCATCGAGCCATCGGGCGGCGCGACGATGGAGGTGGACCAGCCCATCACATGGTCGCCGGAGAAGACGATTCCCGTGCCTGACAGCGCGAAGCTCACGTGGTTCGCCGTATGGCCTGGGGTATGGATCGCCTCGAAAGCGTGTTCGCCCACCAGGATGCGTGCGCCATCCGCGCTTTCGACCTCCGGCCGGTGATCGAAATCTGCCGAGGCATCCAGCGGGTTCACCTCGCCGACGCGCAAGGGGCGGGCCGGCGCATGCGGAGCGCAGCCATGGATGGGCGCGCCGGTGCGTTCGGCGAGAAGACGCGCGAGCGGGGAATGGTCGCGATGGGTATGCGTCACGAGAATCGCGGCCACGCGCGCTTCGCCGATCGCCGCGAGGAGCCGCGCGAAATGCGCGTTATCCTCCGGTCCGGGATCGATGATCGCGAGGTCCGACATGCCCACGAGATAGGTGCAGGTCCCCGTGAAGGTGAACGGCCCGGCATTCCCCGCCACCAGCCGGCGAATGCCGGGCGCGACATCTTCCAGCCGGGCTGTTTCAGGCGGGGCGAGGTTGAAGGGAACTTCCATGGGCCAGCCCTTTCACCAACTTGTCTTCGCCGGTATACCGGCCTATAGACCGCTAGGTGCCGGCGCAACTTTTTTCCCTTTGAAGCCGGTTCCGGGGCTGACAGCGAAAGAGGATG
>JADCCH010000048.1 GCA_020252865.1 Methylobacterium sp. | reverse complement strand
TCCTGCGCCGGAACGAGCCCGCCCATATCGCCTTCATTGCGCGCGAGACGATTGCGATGTTCGGCGCCGGGAGATGCCTGTTTGGCTCGAACTTCCCGATCGAGAAGCTCTGGACGACCTATGCCGATCTGATCTCCGCCCATCGCGCGGCGGTGGCATCGCTTTCGGCGGGAGAGCAGGCGCAGATTTTCACGGGCACCGCCCGCCAGACCTACAAGCTGACATAACGAGGAGGAACTCCCCATGCCGCTGGAAATCAAGGTGCTCGATTATGGCGATATCGAGCTCGAATCGAGCTTTCTCGTCCTGGGTCGCGGTTGCGGCCAGCGCAAGCGGACCTATACCTACGGCTTCCTGATCCTCGGGGGGCCCTGGCCCGTGGTGGTTGATACCGGCTATCGCCACAACCAGATCATGGAAAGCCTCGGCATGCGGGGCCTGCAATTCCACGAGAACATGATCGAGAACCAGCTGATGAAACACGGCGTGCGCATGGGCGATGTGCGTTACGTGGCGCATACGCATCTGCATATCGACCATGCCGGCAAGGATGAACTCTTCCCGATGAACACCACGGTGATCATCAACCGGCGGGAACTGGAATATTCCGTCTCGGGCCTCATGCATCCGCAATATCCGGCACCGGACATCAAGCACCTGATCGACCGCCTGCACACGAAGCACGCCTTGCGGCTCGAGGATCTCGAACTCACGGGCATGATCGAGCTCTTCCCCGGCTGCTATCTCGAGGCGGCGGGTGCCCATACCGAGGGCTCGATGAACATCCATGTCGATACCGCCGAGGGCCGCGCCACGATCTGCGGCGACGTGATCTATGATTTCAACGATCAGATCGTGGACCCTTATCACGAAATCCACGCGGACGAGCCGCGTGTCACCGGCAATCACGGCACGACGAAAAGGCAGGAAAAGGCGGCCATCAAGAAGCTGCTGAACGGCTCCCGCTTCCTGCTGCCGGTGCATGACAAGCCCGCGAGGATCGAGGCCGGGCAGGTGGTGGGCCGGCTCGACATGGCCGTGCCCGGCCCGCTCACGCAGAGCGTGCCGAAGCGCAACTGGTTCCCGGTCTGAGCCCGCATTCCTGACCCGTCGGAGGGAAGCACATGACAACGCATGTCGCGCTGGACCCGGCTTTTGCCGAACTCGTCGACCCCTGGGCTCCGGTCCGCCAGATCGGCACCGGCTTCCAGTTCACGGAAGGCCCGATCTGGCATCCGCGGGATCATCACCTCCTGTTCTCGGACATGCCGGGCGATGTGCGCCGCCGCTGGGACCGCGCAGGCATCACCGAGGTGATGCGCCCGGCGAACAAATGCAACGGCATGACCTATGATGCCGACCTGAACCTCATTGTCTGCGAGCATGCGACCTCGACCCTCGTGCGCGAGCGCACGGATGGAAGGCGCGAGGTGCTGGCCTCCCATTTCGACGGTCGTGAACTCAACAGCCCCAATGATGTCATCGTGAAGAGCGATGGTGCGATCTATTTCTCCGACCCCTGGTATGGCCGCATGCCGGTCTATGGTGTCGAGCGGCCGAGGCAGCTCGGGTTTCAGGGCGTCTATCGCATTGCGCCTGGTGGCGGGCAGCCGCAATTGCTGGTGGAACGCATGCTGTTCGACCAGCCCAACGGGTTGTGCTTCT
Source organism: Methylobacterium sp. (assembly GCA_020252865.1). GTDB lineage: Bacteria > Pseudomonadota > Alphaproteobacteria > Rhizobiales > Beijerinckiaceae > Rhabdaerophilum. Next base: position 2,164 of record JADCCH010000048.1, on the reverse strand, counting down.
CGCCGGATGAATCCCGTCTTTATATCAACGACACGGTGCAGCACGTGATCCGCGTCTTCGATGTGAAGCCGGATGGCCTGCTGTCCAACGGTCGCATCTTCGCCTCGGGTATCGTCTCGGCCAGCGAACCCGGCGTGCCGGATGGCATGAAATGTGACCTTTTCGGCAATGTCTGGGTCTGCGGGCCGGGCGGCGTCTGGGTCTATGCGCCGGATGGGCGGCTCATCGGCAAGCTGCGTGTGCCGGAACTTGTCGGCAATCTCACCTGGGGCGGGCCGGATTTCCGCACCCTGTTTCTCACCGCGACGCATTCGGTCTATGCGGTTGAAACCAAGGTGGGGCCGCGCAGCGAGCCCTATATGCGGCAAGCTGCGAGCGGCCGCGCTTCCGCCCCGCAGGCCGGCGCGAGCATCGGCCGTAACGGCGCGAAGAAGGCCGCGCCGGGCTATGCGCTCGATCCCTCCCGCTGTGCGCTGATCATCCAGGACATGCAGAACGATGTGGTGATGGAGGGCGGTGCCTTCGCCTCCTCCGGTTCCCCCGTCCATTGCCGCGAGCAGAATGCCATCGGCAATGCCGCGCGCCTCGCAGCGGCGGCAAGGCAGCGCGGCATACCCGTCATCCATGTCTGGTTCGTGGTGGAGCCGGGCTGCCCCGGCGTCACGATGAACGCGCCGCTCTTCGAGGGCCTCGCAGACGCGCGGGCGCTCGTGCGTGGCACCTGGGGCGTGGCACCCGTGCCGGGGCTCGAGGCCCAGACCGGCGATCATGTCGTCGAGAAGCAGCGCATGAGCGCCTGGGAGGGCACACGGCTCGAAACCGTGCTGAAGGCGCTGAAGCGCGACATCGTGATCGTCACCGGCGCATGGACCAACATGTCGATCGAGCACACGTCGCGCACCGGCGCAGACAAGGGCTGTTTCATGGTCGTGCCCGAGGATTGCTGCTCCACCATGAATGCCGAATGGCACACCGCCTCGGTGAACTACGCGTTGCAGAATGTTGCGGTCATCACCGATGCCGATGCCCTGATCGGCGCGTGGGGTTGACCCTGGACAGGGCCCCGGCACCGCTCGCCAGATTGGGGGTCGAATTCCGGCCCATGCCGACCACGACATGGGCGCTGGTGAAGCGTGGGTCGCAGGTTCCGTCCCGCGCCGGGCAGGAAATGATCAGCCCATCTTCTATGGCCGTCGCGCGCTGCGCATCTCTTTCACTGATTGGGAAAGCTGCTGATCGCGCTGTTGCGCGTGGTAAATTTCAAAGGACCGCATAAAGTCAGCGACATTGGCTGAAACTGCGCCCGGAACCGTTCCTGCCTCGCGGATATCGTTGTAATTGGTGCTGTAGAATTGGGTTCGATAGGAACCGAGGTCGGCAACTGCCGCATTTTTGAGGGCGAGCCGCGGTAAGGGGGTGGGAAGCTGGGTTACCGAGGCACCCGTCGGCGAACTCGCAACCGTTTCACGCGGGACGATATTGATCTCATCGCCGTTCAAAGTGTTGCTCTGGAATGAACCATTGATGAACACAAAGGCCCTTACGTTGGTCGTGCAGTCATAGTTGCCGACAGTCGAGAAATCCCAGAACAGGGAGGCAATGCCGTCGCTGTCGGTAAAACCCACGGGAACCCACGCGCCATCCTTGTCCCGGATGCTGAAGTACACGCCGGTGAACGGAACCGGGTTTCCCTCGGAACCCACGAGACGCGCCCGGAAGACCACTGTCGAACCGGCCGTGATCGATGTGGGGTAGGAATCAAAGCTCAACGTGTAGGGCTGCGCCCGGGCCGGCTGCGCGAGGGCGAGGAACAACGCGACAAACGGAAGTCCCGGCAGGAGAAACGCCCTGCGGCACAACCACCTGCGAAGCGGGGCGAAAGCCGGGATCAACGGAATGCGGTGCCAATTCTGCCCGCTCAAAACCAGAACATGCGACATCGCCCAGCCCCCCTTCTCATCAAGCGTGAAGGCTGTCTGCGAAGCCTCAGGCGAAGGTTCGCCCTGCCGCAAATAATGACAACCCGCCGCGGACGCAACGTTCTTGCGCCTTTACAGAATTATTTTAGTCGTGCGGCGTGTTTTGGGGGAAGGTGCTTTAAAAGACTAGTCCGATACCCCGATTTACATCAAGAATTATCCCGTCTTGGCATGCGGTGTTCTGG
>JADCCH010000047.1 GCA_020252865.1 Methylobacterium sp. | reverse complement strand
TGCAGACGGCGGGTGTGCTCATCTCCCAGCAGATCGGTCTCTCCTTCACGATGTCGATCGACCCCACAGGCGGCGATCTCGGCCAGGCAGCCGCGATCGGCACCTTCCTGTCGCTGCTCGGAATCTCGCTCATCTTCGCCTCGAACCTGCACCATGTCGCGATCTACGGGATCATCGACAGCTACCAGACCCTGCAGCCCGGCACGATGCCGGCCAGCGGAGATGCAGCGCAGCTCGCGCTGACGGTCGCGAATTCGGCCTTCACCACGGCGGTGCAGATTTCAGCGCCCTTCCTCGTCTTCGGCCTCGTCTTCAACGTCGGGCTCGGCATCCTCTCGCGCATGATGCCGCAATTGCAGATCTTCTTCCTCGCGATGCCCGCGATGATCCTGCTCGGCGCGGTGATCTTCATCGTGGTGCTGGGCCTGATGATGGACGGGTTCCTTGCCCATGTGGTGCGGGTCTACCGTGAATTCTTCCCTGGCCTGAGGTAGGCGCCGATGGCGGGCGATACCGATCAGGAAGACAAGACGGAAGAACCGACCGACCGCAGGATCGAGCAATCGATCGAGCGCGGCGAGGTTCCGAAAAGCATGGAGGCCGCGACCTTCCTCGTGCTGGCCGGCGGCACGCTGGCGCTCTTCATCACGGGCATGATCGGGCTGACTAATTTTGTCGCTGGAATGCGCGGCTTTCTGGAGAATGCGCATCAGGTCTCGATGAACCAGGGTGGCCTGATGAGCATCTTCGCGCATGGCTCGCGCACCATGGCGGGCGTCCTTGCTCTGCCCTTCATCTTCGCGGTGGTGGCCGGCATCGCCTCGGGGCTCATCATGCACAAGCCCCTCTGGACCACCGAGCCGATGGTGCCGAAGCTCAACCGCATCTCGCCGATGGCCGGCTTCAAGCGCATCTTCGGCAAGGAAGCGCTTGTGCAGTTCGTGAAGAGCCTCCTTAAATTCGCGATTGTCGGCGCGCTGCTTTTCTTTGTGCTCTGGCCCGAACGAAAGCGGCTGGGCACGCTCGTGCAGCTCGACCCCGCCCTGATGATGGATGTCATCTGGTCATTGTCGCTGAAACTTCTTGGCGGCGTGCTGGCGGTCTTCGCCTTCGTCGCGGCGGCGGATATCCTCTATCAGCGCTTCACATGGCGGCAGCGCCTCAGGATGACGCGCGAGGAACTGAAGCAGGAATTCAAGGAGACGGAAGGCTCGCCCGAGATCAAGGCGAAACTCCGCAAGATCCGCTCGGAAAGGCTGCGCCAGCGCATGATGGCGGCGGTGCCGCAATCCTCGGTGATCATCACCAACCCGACCCATTATGCCGTGGCGCTGAAATACGAGGCCGGGATGAACGCGCCGGTTCTGGTGGCGAAGGGCCTTGATCTCCTGGCGCTGAAGATCCGCGAGATCGCGACCGCCAGCGACATTGCCATCGTGGAGAACCCGCCACTCGCCCGTGCCCTGCATGCGCAAGTGGAAATCGATGAGGAAATCCCCGAGGAACACTACAAGGCGGTTGCAGAAGTGATCGGTTACGTGATGCGCTTGAGACGGGATCGTTTCTGAGCCAGAACGCTGGATGAGGAGTGCCCCGCGAATCCGCCGGGCAGGGGAGGTTTTCAAGGCATGCTGAAGGAGAGCCCCGCCGGCCCGCCGATCGACCGCAGCCAGCGGCATGGCAGCCCCGTGCTGCTGTTGCTGGTCACCCTGGTCGTGGTGGGTTCGGTGCTGTCGCTCGCGGTGCTCGACGAGCGCCATCATGCGACCGTGCTGACGCTGTTCCTCGCCGGGTTTGCGGCCCTCGGCGTTCTCGCTGCCTTCCTCTATGCCGTGGGCATCCTGCAATTTGCCGGGCGCGCCGCCCGCAACGACATCACCAAGGCCATCGTCGATGGTGCGGAGGAAGGCCAGCTCATCCTCGATCGCGAGGGCAAGGTCCTCTATGCCAATGACGCCTACCAGTCCTTCTGCGGTGGCGTGCCGGGCCGCGCGGCAAGCATCCGACCCGTGGAGCGCCTGTTTTCCGGGGGCTCGGATGTCAGCGAGGCTGTTTATCGCCTTGCGCAGGCCGCGCGCGAAGGGCGTGGCGCGACCGAGATCATCCGCCTCGTGCCGGCCCTCACGGGTGGCACCAGCTACGGCTGGTATCGCGTCCGCGTCCGGCCGCTTTCGCGAGCGGAGGGCGACACGGCGGTGCATTGGCGCTTGACCGACATCACCCGCGACCGCGAGAAGCACGAGAATGAGTTCCAGGAACTCCAGCAGGCCATCTCCTATCTCGACAGCGCGCCGGCCGGCTTCTTCTCCGCGCGCCCCGAGGGGCGTGTTCTCTACCTCAACGCCACGCTCGCCGACTGGCTCGATTACGACCTCGCGGAAATCGCCGATCGTGATCTCGAGATCCGCGACATCGTGGCTTCCGGCGGCGAGGCGCTGCTCGCGCATGTGCAGGGGCAGCCGGGTGCGGTGCGCACCGAGACGATCGACCTCGACCTCAAGCGGAAGGGGGGACAGCGCCTGCCGGTGCGGCTGCTCCACCGCGTGGCTTTCGCGGCTGATGGCACGGCCGGCGTGTCACGCACACTGGTGCTCAACCGCTCTGCGGAAGCGAGCGGCGCCGAGGGCCTGCGTGATGCCGAGGTGCGTTTCGCGCGGCTCTTCAACACCTCGCCCTTCGCCATCGCCACGCTCAGCCGGTCCGGCGGCATCGAGAGCACCAATGCGCGATTCGCGGGTTTCCTGCCGAACCAGCAGACCGCCGGCCCGCGCGACCTGCTGAGTCTGATCGCGCCGGCCGATCGCGCCCGCATCGAGGCGGCATTCACCATGGCCCGTCACGGCACCGGCGAAAGCGAGCCGGTGGATGTGTCGCTGGCAGGGGAGGTCGGTCGCTCGGCGCGCTTCTTCTTCGTGCCCTCAGGCGCGAGCGAGCGCAGCGAGGAGGCCGTTATCGCATATGCCCTTGAAACAACGGATGAAAAAAAGCTCCAGGAACAGCTTTTCCAATCCATGAAGATGAACGCTGTCGGCCAGCTCGCCGGTGGCGTGGCGCATGATTTCAACAACCATCTGCAGGCGATTGTCGGCTTCGCGGATCTGCTGGCCGGAAATTTCCGCGCGACCGATCCGCGCCATCAGGACGTGATGCAGATCAAGAATTCAGCCAACCGCGCGAAAAGCCTCGTGCGGCAATTGCTGGCTTTTTCGCGCCAGCAGACCCTGCTGCCCGAGACCATCGATCTTGGCGACCGGCTCGGCGATCTCAATGCGATGCTGAAGCGCTCGATCGGGCCGAATGTGGAACTGGATATCCGCCATGGCCGCGATCTCTGGCCGACCTTCGCGGACCCGGCTTCCTTTGACAACATGATCATCAACCTCGCGGTGAATGCGCGCGATGCCATGCCGGAGGGCGGTCGCCTCACCATCCGCACCTCCAATGTGCCTGCCGCCGAGACCGACAGTTACAATGTCGAGGGGCTGAAGCGAGGTGATTACGTGCTCGTCGACGTCACCGATTCCGGCTCCGGCATGTCACCGGAGGTGCGGCGCAAGATCTTCGAGCCATTCTTCACCACGAAGGAAGTGGGGCGCGGCACGGGCCTGGGCCTCTCCTCGGTCTATGGTTTCGTCACGCAATCCAATGGCTCGATCGACTGCCTGAGCGAATTGGGCAAGGGCACGACCTTCCGCATCTTCCTGCCCCGGCACGTGCCCCGCGCGGGCGATTTGCTGCCCGCCGGTGCGGATATGGCCGCTGCAAGCGACGACGGCACCCCCGAGATGGCTGCCGAGGGGCAGGCCCCCACTCTGGCTGCGGCGGTTGTCGAGAAGGTGCCCATCGCCGACCTCACCGGCACCGGCACCATTTTGTTGGTGGAAGATGAGGATGCCGTGCGCAATTTCGGCGCGCGGGCCTTGCGCTCTCGTGGCTACACCGTGATCGAGGCCCAATCCGGCGTGGATGCGCTGCATCAGCTCGAAACGCATGCGATCGAGGATATCGATCTGGTGGTTTCCGACGTGGTGATGCCCGAGATGGACGGCCCCTCCCTGCTGCGCGAATTGCGCGCGCGCAAGCCGGAGATCCGTGTGATCTTCGTATCCGGTTATGCGGAAGAAGCCTTCCGTAAGAACCTGCCGGAGGGCCAGCAATTCGATTTCCTGCCCAAGCCCTTCAGCCTCAAGCAGTTGATCGAGGCCGTCAAACGCGTGATGAGTTGACGTCGCCGGCAGCGTCAATACCCCTCGCGGCCATGAACCCCTTGAACGAGATCCAGGCGCAAGACCCTAGAAGATCATCCCGCCATCATAGGCGGCCGCGATACGCCCAAGGGCTGCCCGAGCGGCGTCATCCAGCGGAAGTGGGTCTTCCGGCACGGCCTGAATACCCTTCCGGGGGAAATCAGCCTTTCCCCGCAACAGGTTCCGAAGCTCTGGCCCCCGCTCCATGCCACCTGCGCCGGCCGATTTCTCCAGAAGGCTGCGCAGGAAGGCGGGCGGCAAGTCCGGCAGGCTCGCCAAAAGGCCAGCCACAAGCCGCCGGGTCAATTCGCGGTCGGGGTGCTCGTCGCTCTCCCCGGCCTTCCCGAATTCATAGAGGTGCTTCACGATATCCCACGGTGCAGGCTCCTTCGGGAATCGCGCAGCGAGATGCACCTCTTCCTCCGCAACGTAGAACCGGTTGAGATCATCCCGGAAGGCCAGCCGATAGCCCGCCGCCAGCAAGCCGGGCTCCCAAGAGCCCGAGGCATCCGCCATACTGCCGGGCTGCACCGCCTCGATGCACATGACACGCGGACGATGCCGCAGCAGATCGAGACCGGCGAGGACCATGCCTTCGGCTCCCTCGACGTCGATTTTCAGGAAATCCACCGTGCCGATCTTGCGTTCCTCGATGATCCCCGAGAGCCGCCGGATGGGCTGTTTCTCGCTGCGATAATCGACACCGAATTCGCGTGCGCCCCGCGCATTCTCCTCAACGATCGTCGAAAAACCGTGCAGTCGGTCGACGCGATGGAAAAAAACCTCGCCATCTCGATCACCGACCGGGTGATCGACGACCACGTCGCGCGGGCGGACCGCTGCATAGGACTTGGCGAGAGCGCGCTGCGGTTCCACGACCAGCCCCCGCCAGCCGCGCAAATAGAAATGAAAACTCACATTGTCCGCAACGGGATGCCCACCGCCAACATCAATATAAAAGCCTCGGACCTGCTCCGCGAACAGGCATTCCAGATGGAAGTCCTCAAGCCTCTGGGCGTAGGAAATCTTCATGCTGCCACCCTTCTCCAAGGCCAAGGATTAAGCGACGGGCGGGCAATTGGCAAGCTCGAATTAGAACAAAAAAAGAACTTTACATCGTGAACAAAAATAGAATAAATGGGCAGTTGAAGGTGCTCCGCCGATCCCCTAAGGAGGTCTCGTGTCTCAATCTGTGCTTCGACTCGTGGAAGGTTCCTCCATGGACAAGACCAAGGCTCTGGACGCCGCGCTCTCGCAGATCGAGCGCGCTTTCGGCAAGGGCTCTATCATGCGGCTCGGGCAGCAGAAGGCGCTCGAGATCGCGACAATTCCCACGGGTTCACTAGGGCTCGACATCGCCCTGGGTGTCGGTGGCTTGCCGCGTGGCCGTGTGATCGAGATCTTCGGCCCGGAATCGTCGGGCAAGACCACGCTCGCACTTCACACGGTGGCGGAGGCCCAGAAGATCGGTGGTGTCTCCGCATTCATCGATGCCGAGCATGCGCTCGATCCGATTTATGCCCGAAAACTGGGTGTCAACCTCGACAATCTTCTGATTTCGCAGCCGGATACCGGTGAGCAGGCTCTGGAGATCGCGGACACGCTGGTTCGCTCCGGTGCGGTCGATGTCCTGGTGGTCGACTCGGTTGCGGCGCTCACGCCGAAATCGGAGATCGAGGGTGAGATGGGTGAGGTTCAGCCGGGGCAACAGGCCCGGCTGATGAGCCAGGCGCTCCGCAAGCTCACCGCGTCGATCTCGCGCTCGAACACGATGGTCATCTTCATCAACCAGATCCGCATGAAGATCGGCGTGATGTATGGCAGTCCGGAAACCACCACCGGCGGCAACGCGCTGAAATTCTATGCCTCTGTTCGTTTGGATATTCGTCGCATCGGCTCCATCAAGGAGCGCGAGGATGTCGTGGGGAATACCACGCGAGTGAAGGTGGTGAAGAACAAGGTCGCGCCGCCCTTCAAGCAGGTCGAGTTCGACATCATGTATGGCGAAGGCGTTTCGAAAATGGGTGAACTCATCGATCTCGGCGTCAAGGCCGGGATTGTGGAGAAGTCCGGCGCTTGGTTCTCCTATGACAGCCAGCGGTTGGGGCAGGGGCGCGAGAATGCGAAGGCCTTCTTGAAACAGAATCCTGCCTTGTCGGACAGGATCGAGCAGGCCCTTCGCCAGAATGCTGGCATGATCGCGTCGGCCATTTTGGAGGGGGCTCCGGAAGAAGGTGACGACGAGGCATGATCGCAATCTTGCGATGCTCTTGCGCTCCGGCGTGGACAG
>JADCCH010000046.1 GCA_020252865.1 Methylobacterium sp. | reverse complement strand
GTTGAAGACGAACTTGATGTCGAAGGCGCTGGGAAGGGCTTTTTCGAGCTTTTCCAGCGTTTCAGCCGTGAAGCCCTTCGCGGCGAGCGAGGAATGGTTGATGCCCGGCGCCTGGCGCAGCGAGCCGTGGCCCACGGCATAGGCCTCGATCTCGCCGATCTGGCTCTCGGAATAGCCGAGGGTGCGCAGGGCTGGCAGAACCGCCTGGTTGATGATCTTGAAGTAACCGCCGCCGGCGAGCTTCTTGAATTTCACCAGCGCGAAATCGGGCTCGATGCCGGTGGTGTCGCAATCCATCACGAGGCCGATGGTGCCCGTGGGGGCGATGACCGAGACCTGCGCGTTGCGGTAGCCGTGCTTCTCGCCCAGCGCCAGCGCCTCATCCCAGGCGAGGGTCGCGCGGGGGAGGAGATCGGGGATCGGGCAGTTCCTGTGGTCGAGCGGCACCGGGTTGACCGAGAGACCCTCATAACCCGTGGCCTCGCCATGAGCCGCGCGGGCGTGGTTTCGGATGACGCGCAGCATGTGGCCCGCGTTCTTCCTGTAGCCCGGGAAGGGGCCGACTTCCGAGGCGATCTCGGCGGAGGTGCGATAGGAAATGCCGGTCATCACGGCGGTCAGCGCACCGCAGAGCGAGCGGCCCTCATCGGAATCGTAGGAGAGGCCCATGGTCATCAGCAGGCCGCCAATATTGGCGTAGCCGAGGCCAAGGGTGCGGAATTCGTAAGAGAGTTCCGCGATCTCCTTCGAGGGGAACTGCGCCATCAGCACCGAGATTTCGAGCACGAGCGTCCAGAGGCGGATCGTATGCTCATAGGCCTTGATGTCGAAGACGCGGGCTTCCGCATCGTAGAACCGCAGGAGGTTCATGGAGGCGAGGTTGCAGGCCGTGTCGTCGAGGAACATGTATTCCGAGCACGGATTCGAGGCGTTGATACGCCCCGAGGCCGGGCAGGTATGCCAGTCATTCATCGTGGTGTTGAAATGCAGGCCCGGATCGGCCGAGGCCCAGGCGGCGTAGCCGATCTTTTCCCAGAGGTCGCGGGCCTTGAGGGTTTTGGCGACCTTGCCATCCGTGCGGCGGATCAGCTTCCACTCGCCATCGGCCTCCACCGCGCGCAGGAAGTCATCCTTCAGCGAGACCGAGTTGTTCGAGTTCTGGCCGGCGACCGTGAGATAGGCCTCGCTGTCCCAATCGGTGTCGTAGGTGTCGAAGGCGATGTCGGTGTAGCCCTGCTTCGCGAACTGGATGACGCGCTTGATGTAGTTATCCGGCACCATCATCTTGCGCGCGGCCTTGATTTCGCGCTTGAGGACGGGGTTTTGTTCGGGGTCGAAGCAGGCATCGCCCGGGCCGTCGCAGTTCACGCAGGATCGGATGATGGCCTTCAGGTGCTTCTGGACGATCCTGGAGCCGGTCACGAGCGCCGCGACCTTCTGCTCCTCCTTCACCTTCCAGTCGATATAGGTCTCGATATCCGGGTGGTCGGCATCGACCACGACCATCTTCGCCGCGCGGCGCGTGGTGCCGCCGGACTTGATCGCGCCGGCGGCACGGTCGCCGATCTTGAGGAAGCTCATCAGGCCCGAGGAACGCCCGCCGCCCGAGAGCTTCTCGCCCTCGCCGCGCAGGGCCGAGAAGTTCGAGCCAGTGCCCGAGCCATATTTGAAGAGGCGCGCTTCACGCACCCAGAGATCCATGATGCCGCCCTCGTTCACGAGGTCGTCCTTCACGGCCTGGATGAAGCAGGCATGCGGCTGCGGATGCTCATAGGAAGACTTCGACTTCGTAAGCTTGCCGGTCTTGTAATCGATGTAGAAATGGCCCTGTCCCGGCCCGTCGATGCCATAGGCCCAATGCAGGCCGGTATTGAACCATTGCGGGGAGTTCGGCGCCACGCGCTGGGTTGCCAGCATGAAGCACATCTCGTCATAGAAGGCCTCGGCGTCGGCCTCCGCGGTGAAATACCCACCCTTCCAGCCCCAATAGGTCCAGCAGCCGGCGAGGCGGTTGAAGACCTGCTTCGCGGAGGTTTCAGAGCCATGGCGCTCGTTCTCGGGCAGGGCGGCGAGGGCGACCTCATCGGGCACGGAGCGCCAGAGGAACGAGGGAACATCGTTCTCTTCCACGCGCTTCAGCTTCGCCGGAACCCCGGCCTTGCGGAAATATTTCTGCGCCAGCACATCGGCCGCGACCTGGCTCCAGAAATCGGGAACTTCGAGGCCTTCGAGCCGAAACACGATTGACCCATCGGGGTTCTTGATCTCCGACCTGGTCGTCTGGAAGGCGATTCCCGCATAGGGGGACTGGCCTGCCTGGGTGTGGATCCGTTCGAATTTCATCTCAATCAGTCCCCTGCGGGCGCTCGGCCCGTCTCGTTGCGCTGGATTAAAATCCCGCTGACCCACGCAGAACCGCGTGCGCCCCCAAAGTCAAAAATGTCGCTTGTTGAACGCCCCCCCGCCGGCTGACGGCCCAACCTTGTCAGCCTGCGAGAGGGCATCCCGGCACTCTCGTCAGGCTGGTCGTTGACAACCGTCCGGAGCGTGAATTCTCCGGGCGGTCCCGACTGCCTTTGGTTCAACAACGCTAGGACGACGCTTCGCCGGCCGTCAACATCTAGTTATGTCCGGGTCTCAGGATCGCAACATCTGGTGGAGAATGTGTGAATGTTGGGGAAAAGTCGATGATTCTCGCCAAGGCCCTCTAATGTTTCGTGGATTCGTTTTCGTCCGCTGGGGCATCCCTGTCGGCCTTAAAAATCAAGACGGAATCCGCCCGGCTGCCAAGCCAACCCGACGCGCTGGTGGAGGCACAATCCTGGGTGCTCGGACGCATCTTTTGATTTCAGGTGAGGAGTTCTTCGCGCCTCGGTTGTGCCGAATCGGCATCGCGGGCGCGCGACCCTTCTGGTTCACCCGGAATCATGGCCGAAGCATGACAGCCGCTTTGCCGGCCCGACGAAGGTTCGAGGAAGCTCGTGGACGGCACGCGCGATGCGGCTTTACGCAAGCGGGCGAATTTGCGAGAAGCGCGGACGGAAGTTGCCCGGAAGGCCGGGCATCCAGATGTTCCTTCGAGGCTTGCCATGAAAAACTTCCTTCTCCAGTTCTTCACCTGGTGGAACGGGCAGACGCTTGGCACGCGCATCTATACCTGGCGCAAAGGCGAGAAGGTCGGAACCGACGAATTCTGCAACACCTATTACCGCACGCGCGGCGGCGCGAAGGACCCGGCCCTTGGCCATGAGCGCCGTTGGGTGATCTATCATGGCGAGGCCGAAGCCTCGAAGATTCCGCCGGGCTGGTATGGCTGGATGCACCATCGCTTCGACACCACGCCCGCGCAGGAGGATTACCGCCCGCGCGAATGGGAAATGCCACACCAGCCGAATGCCACCGGCACGGCCAATGCCTATCGTCCGGAAGGTTCGATGCTGCGCTCCGGCGAGCGCCCGCCTGCGACCGGCGATTACGAGCCGTGGAACCCGGCGCGCTGAGCGCCGGCGACTGCCTTTTTTCCGGCACGATTCGCGTGCTAGAGCATTTTTAGATCAAGCGGTATCCGGTTGATCGAAGGAAATGCGATATATAACAAAAACATAGATCGATCGATCTGATTGGGTCAGTTCGATCGCTCTAGAGCGCGCGGGCCCCGGGCAATGTGCCCGGACGCCGCAGGTTAATCGGGGCCGGTTGCCGCAAGATGAGTCGTTCCTTCCGCATCACCGGGGTCGCCTTCGCGGCGGCGCTGCCCTTGCTGTCCGCGCCCGCGCTCGCCGACAAGATCAAGAACCCGACCGCCGTGTTCTCCGGTCTCGACAAGATCACCGGCCGCATCATTTCCTTCGAGGCCGCGGTGGACGAGACCGTGCAGTTCGGTTCGCTCCAACTCACGGCGCGCGTGTGCTATTCGCGGCCGGAATACGAAAACCCGCAGACCACGAGCTTCGTCGAGGTCGATGAGGTCGGCTTCGACAACAGCTACAAGCGGCTCTTCACAGGCTGGATGTTCGCCTCGAGCCCGGGCCTGAACGCCATCGAGCACCCGGTTTATGATATCTGGCTGTCCGAGTGCAAAGGCGGCAAGGACATCATCAAGACCCCGCCCGAGGTCGAAGACGAGCCGCCGCCACCGGTGCCGTCCGAATTGCGCCGCAATCCGCGTCCAGCCCAGCCGCTGCCAGGCACGCGCCCGCCGGGACAGGGAGTGACCAGCGCGCCGCTGCGCCTGCCGGGTGCGCCGGGCGCGCCTCCGGGTGCCGTGCTGCCGCCGGGTAATGTGGGCCAGCCGCCGCGTCCCGCGCCGCAACAGCGCTTCTTTCCCACCAACCCAGGCTTGGGCGGCGTGCGTGACCCGGCCAGTCAGGGGCGCTGAGGCACGGGCTCCAGCCATTTCAGCACGGTTTCGGCCGGCGGCGTGACATCCTTCGGCCAGATCGCGAAATCCGCCGGCCGGTGGATCGCGCGTTCGAGCATCTCGCGATAGCGCAGGCGGGGGATTTCGATCGCGCCGAACTGGCGCAGGTGATCGGTCACGAACTGCGTATCGAGCAAGCGATAGCCGCCCGCGCGCAACCGCGCCACGAGATGTACCAAAGCGAGCTTCGAGCAATCCCGCTCGCGGTGGAACATGCTCTCGCCGAAAAAGGCCGCGCCGATGGCGACGCCATAGAGCCCGCCGACGAGTTCGCGATCCTTCCGCACCTCGATGGTGTGACAGAAGCCCCTTTCAAACAGCGCGCCATAGAGCCGGCGGATGTGGCGGTTGATCCAGGTCTCGCGCTCGGGCCCGCGCGGGGCGGCGCAGGCTGTGATGACGCCCTCGAAATCACGATCCGCCACGACTTCATAATCGTGGCTGCTCACGAGCCGCGCGAGGCGCCGGGGCAGGTGGAACCCATCGAGCGGAATGACGCCGCGCAGCTTCGGCTCAATCCAGTGGAGGCCGGGATCATCCGCGCTTTCCGCCATGGGGAAGATGCCGGCCGCATAGGCGCGCAGCAGGATCTCAGGCGTGAGGGGGAAGTCCTCGCTCATGCCCATGAGCCTAGTTGGCCTCAGGCCGGGTTGTCCATTCCGCCATTCCGGAGGAATTTTTCCAGCCAGTGGATGTCGTAGAGGCCATCCTGGATTTCCGCGTTTCGTACGAGCGTGCGGAAGAGCGGCAGGGTGGTTTCGATGCCATCGACCACGAATTCATCGAGCGCGCGCCTCAGACGCATCAGACATTCATTGCGCGTGCGGCCATGAACGATGAGCTTCGCCACGAGCGAATCATAGTTCGGCGGGATGCGGTAGCCCTGATAGACAGCCGAATCGACGCGCACGCCGAGGCCGCCAGGCGGGTGAAAATAGCTCACCACGCCCGGCGAGGGACGGAAGGTCGCGGGATGCTCGGCATTCACGCGGCATTCGATGGCATGGCCGTTCACCTTCACATCCGACTGCCTGACCGAGAGGCCCGCGCCGGCCGCCACCTTGATCTGCTCGTTCACGAGATCGATGCCGGTGATCATCTCGGTGACGGGGTGCTCCACCTGAATCCGGGTGTTCATCTCGATGAAGTAGAATTCGCCGTTCTCGTAGAGGAACTCGATGGTGCCCGCGCCGCGATAGCCCAGCTTCTTCATGGCGTTGGCGACGATCATCCCGATCCTGTCGCGTGCTTGCGCGTTCAGCGCTGGCGAGGGGCCTTCCTCCCAAACCTTCTGGTGGCGGCGCTGCAGCGAGCAATCGCGCTCCACGAGGTGGATCGCGTCTCCCTGGCCGTCGCCAAGCACCTGGATTTCGATGTGGCGCGGCTTTTCGAGATATTTCTCGAGATAGACAGCGTCGTCACCGAAGGCGGCCTTCGCTTCTGTGCGCGCGGTCTGCAGCGCCTCGACGAGATCGTCTTCGCTGCGCGCGACCTTCATGCCGCGCCCGCCGCCACCGGCGGCAGCCTTCACCAGAACCGGATAGCCGATTCCCGCGGCGATGCGCTTCGCCTCGACATCATCCGTGATGCCACCTTCCGAACCCGGCACGACCGGAATCCCCAGCGCCTTCGCCGTGCGCTTGGCTTCGATCTTGTCGCCCATGGTGCGGATATGTTCGGAGGTCGGGCCGATGAAGGCGATCTTGTGCTTCTCCAGCACCTCGGCGAAGCGCGCATTCTCCGAGAGGAAGCCATAGCCGGGATGCACCGCATCGGCGCCCGTGATCTCGCAGGCCGCAATGATCGAGGGGATGTTGAGATAGCTGTCGCGCGGGGCGGGCGGACCGATGCAGACGCTTTCATCCGCGAGCTTCACATGCATCGCATCGGCATCGGCCGTGGAATGCACGGCAACGGTCGCGATGCCGAGTTCCTTGCAGGCGCGCAGGATGCGCAAAGCGATCTCGCCGCGATTGGCGATCAGAACCTTGTCGAACATGCGCGCGGGCTCCCCACCTTACTCGATGACGACGAGGGTTTCACCGTATTCCACCGGCTGGCCATCCTCGACAAGGATATGCGTGATGGTGCCGGCCCGGGGGGCCACGATCTCGTTGAAGGTCTTCATGGCTTCCACGAGCAGGATCTTCTCGCCGGCCTTCACCACGGCACCGACCTCGATGAAGGCGTTCGCGCCCGGCGATGGGCGGCGATAGGCCGTGCCGACCATGGGCGAGCGCACCGCACCGGGATGCGCCGAGAGATCAGCCGCCGCCGGGGCCGCCGTTGTCGCAGCCGGGGCGGCCGCAACGGCCACGGGCGCAGGCGCGGGCGCGGCCTGAGCGGGCGCAGAAACGAATTGCTGCATCGGCGCGGCCTGCACGGTCACCTGCCGGGCGACGCGGATGCGCAGATCACCCTTTTCCACCTCGATCTCGGTGAGATCGGTTTGTGAAATCAGCGCCGCGATCTCGCGGACGAAATCGGGATCGATGGGCTGGTTCTTGTTCGACATGTCTTTGGACATGGGCAGTTTGACCTTCATGAACAGAAAACTCGCTTGGCGCCGGTTCAGCTGTTGGGCTTCATCTCGAGCAGGGCCTGGACGGCGAGGCGGTAACCCGCAATGCCGAAGCCCACGATGATACCCGCCACAACCGGGGAAAGGTAGGAATGATGGCGGAACTCCTCCCGCGCATGAACATTCGAGATATGCACCTCGATCACCCGCGCACCCGAGCCCTTGATGGCATCGCGCAGGGCCACGGAGGTATGCGTGTAGGCTCCCGCATTGAGGATGACATCAGAGCCCGAAAGGCCCGCCTCCTGAATCCAGGTGAGAAGCTCGCCCTCGTGGTTCGATTGCCGGCAGGTGATGGCGACACCGAGCTTCTCGCCCAATGCGCGCATCTCTGCCTCGACATCGGCCAAAGTGGCGGCACCATAAATGGCGGGTTCGCGGCGGCCGAGCAGATTGAGGTTCGGCCCGTTGAGAACGTGGATCTGGCGCATGGCGCGGCGTGACACTCCTCCAGTGAGGCGGCCCGAAATCCCCACGGACCCGCCATCCGTGGCGGGGTGTCTAGTCGCTTCCGGAGCGAAATGCAAAGCCGGCGTTGCGATGCAGCGCCTTCATCCCCCGAAAAGGCTGTCATGCAGTGATCAGCATTCGGAGCGTCTGCACTTGCGGTAATTGTCGATGCGCGTTGCCAGTGCCTCGTAGCCGCGCGCGCCCACCACGATGTCCTCGGCCACGACATAGGACGGCGTACCGTTGATTCCGAGCGCACCCGCGATCATCTTGGTCTCTTCCACCGCATCCTCGAAGCCGGGCTTGGCAAGATCCGCCTCGAGGCGCTTCATGTCCGCGCCGACATCCTTTGCGACCCCCAGCGCCTCGGCGCGGCCGATGCGGCCCTGCTGGCCCATCAGCGCGAGATGGAATTTCCAGTAGGTTTCGGGCGTCGCCTGCTTCTTCAGCGCGTAGGCGATGGCGGCAGCTTCCTTCGAGCCTTCGGAGAGGATCGGCAGGTCCTTCAGGATGATGCGGAGATTCTTGTCGGTCTCGACGAGCTGCTTGATGTCTTGGAGGCCGCGCTTGCAGAAGCCGCAATTGTAATCGAAGAACTCGACCAGCGTGACATCCCCGTTCGGGTTGCCGACCACCATGTGATGCGGCGAGGAATAGAGCGGGCTCTTGGGGTCCGCCGTCACCTGCCGGATGGAGGCCGCCTGCGCTTCCGCCTGCCGGCGCTCCAGCTCCACGGCCGCTTCCTGCAGGATCTCCGGGTTCTTCACGATGTATTCGCGGATGATTGCCTCGATCTCCTCCCGCGTGAAGGCTTTCGCCGGGCCACCCTGCTGGGCGAGGGCCGGGGCGGCGAGGAGCGCGAGCGCGAGGCTCGCGGCCGCGAGGCGGGGGAAGAGGGAAGCCATGAGGCGTGTCCTTTGTTGTCGGAAGGTGGCGGGAGGGCGTGAGCCTCGCCCATCAGGAGTTGCGTTCGGGTTTCTGTTCGAAGATGTCCGTGGCGAGACGATGGCCCGGCGTGCCTGGCGGCAGCAGGCCCATCGCGCGCCGCGCTAGCCGGCGGGCTTCCTCGCCTTGCCCGGCGACGAGGGCGGCCCGGGCCGCGGCGAGCGCCGCATTGCCCTCCTCGCCCTTCCGGCCATAGGCCTGCGCGAGATAGCGGAAGCCCTCGTAATTGTCCGGGTCGCGGCCCGTGGCATTGGCCAGCTCGCGGATCGCCTCGTCCATGAAGCGCGGATTGTCGGTCGCGACCAGCGCATGTCCGAGCATCGTGCGGATCAGCGCCTGACCGGGGGCAAGGGCGACCGCCTTGCGCAGGGGGGCGATCGCCTCGCTCGGCCTGCCCCCCTCCAGCAGCGCCTGGCCCTTGAGTTCCCAGAAAAAGGCATTGCCTGGCTGCGACTGGATGAGCGCATCAATCTGCCGGATGGCATTGTCGAGCCGCCCGGTGCGGTATTCGATGATGGCGCGGGCATAGCGCGCGGGCATCGAATTGTCATAGGCCGGATAGCGCCGCGCGATCTCGCTTGCGGTGCCGGTAAAGCCATAGAGCTTCGCGCGGACCATGTCGTGCCGCAATTGCCGGGCGGGCGGGTCCTTCTGGCCGAAATGCGGGCTTTGCGGCGCGATCTGCCGCAGGGACGCCACGCGATCCGCCGCCATCGGGTGGCTCTGCAGGTAGCGATCCATGCGCGTGGCCGCGAAGAGTTGCTCATTCGCCATGCGCTCGAAGGTCTCGAGCATGCCTTTCGCCGATTGGCCGGTCGCGTCGAGAAATTTCAATGCGGCGCGATCGGCCGCGGCTTCCTCCGTGCGCTGGTAGGCGAGGAGATAGCGCCGCGCCAGTTCCGAGCCGCCCATCAGCGCTCCCGCCGCACCAAAGCCATCGCTGCCGACC
>JADCCH010000045.1 GCA_020252865.1 Methylobacterium sp. | reverse complement strand
GCAACAAAGCCGAAGGCGATGAGGATATCGAGCATGGATTGCTGCAACCTGCCGAGCCAGATCGCCAAGCCGATGGCCGCCGCGAAGCCCGCAACCACAAGGCCGCTGAGCGCGACCATCGCGCCGCGTCCGATCTCCTCGCCGCGGCGGATCAGATGATCGAGGCCGAACCCGGCCAGGAAGGCCCCGAGCGCGCTGACGAGGAAGAGTGAATCCGCCGGTCGACGGAAGAGCGAGACACCCGGAAGCGCGTGGTAGAGCACGCCGAAGAGCGGCGTGTATTTCCCCAGCGCATAGAGGATCATCAGGACGAACATGATGCCCAGCGCCATGAAGCGGTGGCCATAGGCGCGGCGCGAGGTGAGCCACAGGACGATGGCCGCGAAGGGCAGCACGCCCATGTAGAAATTCGCCATGTTCCGCGCGACGACGAGATTGACGATATAGGGCCAATGGACGCTCGGCGCCCCCCAATACCGGTCATTCGGCCCGATCGTGCCAAAGAGGTTCGCGACAAGCCGGGTCAGCAGGCTCGATGGGTGCAGCGAGCCCATTTCCGCATCGGCAATGGTGAAATGTGGTCGATTGGAATCCGCCGCGAAGTTCAGCACCAGGATGGTCGGCAGCGCGATGATCGCCACGCCCACGACCAGGCCGACCAGCAGCGGCCTGAAGGTCGCCCGGAAGCGCTCGATGAAGGCACTGCCGGTCATCCAGTAGGCGACCACATAGCCGCCCAGCGCAACAAGCGTGAGCAACGCCACCTGGTCGGGGTCAAGCGCGGTTAATGCCGCGAAGAGGCCGGCAAGCGCACCATAGCGCGCCGAGCCGAGGCGCAGGCCGCGTTCGAGCATCCACAGGGCCCAGGGAAAATAGATGAGCGAAAAGATCTGCCCCGTATGCTGGATGCGCCAGGATGCCGCCCCGCCATAGGCAAAGGCAATGGCCGCAACAAGGGCCGCAGCGGGGTGCCAGCGCCGGTCTCGCCCGAATCCCAGCACACCGAAGGCGCCGAACAGCAGGCCAAGGAACGTCACGCCATCCACCATCCGCATGGTCGGATCGGGGGTCAGCGAGGCCAGCAGCAGATGGGGCGGGGAGAAGATCAGCGATTGGGGATCGGCAATCTGCGGGTGCCCGCCAAACACGAACGGGGCCCAGAAGGGGCTCTCGCCGCGATGGATGGATTGGGCCAGAAACACCATTTGCGCATGGAAATGCGCCTTCGCATCCCATGGGATGGTCACCTGCCCGGAGAGCCACGGCCAGGCAAGACCCGCCCAGACCAGCACCAGCAGGCCGGAAACCGCCAGCCAGACCCGCCCATCATGCCCCGGAGGAACAACCGGGGGGTAGGTGATGCGGGGCAGAGGGATATTGGGCAGGTCCCTCCCTGGTTCAGGTGATTTCTGGAGCATGCAACCCTCTCACGCCCTCGGAACCGCCGGCCTCTGCCTGAGCGGTCAGTCCGTCAGCGGCGCATGGGCAACCATCGCATCGAAATCGATGAAATGGCCCGCGCGGTCGCGCTTGGAAGCGAGATAGCGCACGTTCTCGGCCGTCGGGCGGCCATAGGCGCGGTTATCGGCCACGACCTCGAGACCCGACGCCTTCAGCGCGCCGATCTTCTCAGGGTTGTTGGTCATCACGCGGACGCTCGTCACGCCGATCTTGCGAAGCATTTCGGCAGCGAAATCGAAGCGACGCTGGTCGAGGCCGAAGCCCAGAACCTCATCGGCATCATACGTGTCCCAGCCCTGCGACTGGAGCTTGTAGGCGCGCATCTTGTTGGCAATGCCGTTCCCGCGGCCCTCCTGGTCGAGATAGAGCAGGATGCCGCCATCGGCCTGCGCCATCTTCTGCACGGTGCCGCGCAGCTGGTCGCCGCAATCACACTTCAGTGAGCCGAACAGGTCGCCCGTCAGGCAGGCGGAATGCATGCGGATGGCCACGGGCTTCGCAAAATCCGGCTTGCCGACGATGATCGCCACCTGATCGCGAAGGCCCTCGCCGCCGCGGAACACCACGAACTCGGTCTCCGCCGCGAATTCCAGCGGAACGGGCGCCCGGCCCACGATCTGGACGGCCTTCACCTGTGCGGCACGATAATCACGGACATCCTCCAGTGACACGCGAACAAGATCGTCGGTCAGCGCCGAAGCCGGCACCGGAATGGCATAGACCGCCGGTGTGAGCAGCGCGAGGCGCGCCAGCTCGATCGCGCCTTCGTCGAGCATGGTGGTGGGCGAAACCGGCGCGTCGATGCGCGCATCGATCTTCAGGGCCAGCGTTTCCACACGCGCCGCATCCGGCACCGGAAAGGCCACGATACCGGCCTGCTGCCGATCCAGGCCCAGACGACGCAGGCGCGCCGCGGGGATGATGAGCCGGGCGCGACCCGGAGCAAGGGTGTCGAGGCCCTCCGCGATCCGCTGGGTCAGCGCGTCCACCAGAAGCACGACGAGGGCTTCCCCTCCTTCCAGAACCGCCACGGGGCGGCCGGCGCGGAACTCCGCAATGGCGCGGTCTACCGCGCGCTCATCCGCCGTATCGAAAAGCCCAAGAACTTCGGCAACTTTGCTCATCTCACTTCCAATCAGTCCATGTTTGCGGTCTTTTCGACGGAGGAATTCCATCGGATGGACACCGTGTTCACACTCGGTGGCGGCACTTATCACCAGGGAAGATGAACGCAGGCTGTCTGAGCGCGCACCCGGTTTAAAATTCCTTGCCTTTGGCAGCCGGGTCCCTTCAGAACGAGAAGCGTTGTCCCTCCGCGGGAAATTTCCGGGCGGTGAAAGCTCCATGAATTCGTCTACGTGCCAGAGCGTCGATCCGTTCCGTTTTTTTCGTGCGACCCACGCGGATCGCCCGTTCATCGTGGCGCAGCTCGGCCAATCGCTCGACGGGCGCATCGCGACCGTCACGGGCGACAGCAAGTATATCGGCAGCCGGCCCT
>JADCCH010000044.1 GCA_020252865.1 Methylobacterium sp. | reverse complement strand
CCGACGATCAGGAAGAAGGCATCCTGGATTTTCCGATGCAGCCACATGATGCCGGTGAGGCCGCAGAACACTTCGCGCTGGCCGCGTTCGCGCAGCACCGGGGGGGTGGTGCAGCCTGCCTTCGCTGAGCCCTGCGCCGCGATGGTCAGGGAATCCAGCTGTCCACGAATCATGACATCACCTCGAAACCTTCGGAGGTGAACTTGGGCTCGCTCTCGGCCTGCAGGCGAGCCGCGCGCAGCTTCAGCAGGAATTGCGCGGCGTTCACCACATAGGTGGCGTAGGCGGCAAGTGCGATTCCCATCTGAACCTGCGGCCCGGCGAGGTTGCCGAGCGCCACGACCAGATAGGCCGTGTGCAAGGCGATCACCACGAAACTCACCATGTCTTCCCAATAGAATGCAGGCGCGAGAAGATAGCGGCCGAATACCGCATGCTCCCAAAGCGAGCCTGTGACCATGATCAGGTAAAGAACAAGCGTTTTCAGGATGATCGAGAGCGTGGCCGCCTCATAGCCCGCGCCTGTCAGCAGGTAGCGGAGCACGAGCGCGAGGCTCGCGAGAAACACGAGGAACTGCACCGGCGCGAGAATGCCCTGCACCAGGGTCCAGCCGGTCGAATCCCGCCGCCGCCGTTCTTCCGGCGTGTAGAGCGGCTTCGCTGCCTTCCGGCCCCGATGCGTGCCGCCTGTCGTCTTGCGGATGGTCATCGACTGGCCCATTCCGCCCTCCCGGCTGAGGCGCGGGCTCGATGCCTGCACCTTGTTTTCAAACCTTCGCGCGGCTTTCCCGATATGTCAATAAAACTGGACACAGAAATTGTTGTGAGCTGTCACGGTGATTTTTCGGACGGGGCGTTGCGCGATTTATGCGAGGGTTCGCGGGTTGCGCTTTGATCATTTCGGCCAAGCGGTTCCGGATCATTCGCGTCATTCGCGCGTCTGAATGAAAAATTGCGGCAACGCGCCGCATTCAGAAATTCATCGCGCTCCAAATCACAGAAAAATGTTCATTTTTTGTAACGGGTGTCGAATTTCATTGCGGCGGGGACGGAAAGGTGATCTTTTTGCCCTTCAGTGAAAGCCCCTTTGACAAAACCTCCGTCTGCGACATAGTGTCTCAAGCGAGGGTTCCTTAATGTGCATCAAGGTGTGCGATTGCGCCCAGTAAGGAAATGTCCATTTCCAATTACACCTCGGGGGAGGGCGTGATGGGTAGCGGGTATGATGACGGATTGAAAAGCCCCGATTGTCTGGATGGCATCGAAGGCGCTTTCTCCCACTATGCATCAAGTTTCGAAAAGCTGCAGGATTATGCTTCCGGACAAGGTTCTCATGTCGGTCGCGTATCCTCGTCTCAAGCCCTGATCGAGCGTACGGTCGAGGCTTCGGTTATCACCGCGCTGCTGCGCCGGCATGGCATTCCGCACCCGCCCGGCAGCCATGCCGACCCGGCGCAAGGTCTTCCTGCGCATCCCGGGCCGGTCGAGATGGAACGCTTCTCGGTCATGCTGGTGGCGGGCGATGGTCGCGGGGCTGTTGAATGGCTGGCACTGTGGCGTCACCGGTCGGGACTGCTGGATGATCGCATTGCGGGCCTTCTTTCGCAGGCCGCCCTGCAGCTTGGAAGCGCTTGGGAAGATGACAGTCTTTCCTTCGCTGAGGTCTCGCTGGGGCTTGTCACGCTGCAGCGTGTTCTGCGCGAATTCGCACCGCCTTCCAACGCGCTGCCGCTGGTTGCCCGGCGCATGTTGCTGGTGCCCATGCCGGGCGAGGTGCATTGCTTCGGCCTGAAGATGCTCGGTATCCGGTTCCAGCAGGCGGGCTGGGATTGCCAGACTGAATCGCAATTGTCCGAAGAGGCCCTGCTTTGCCGCGTGGGCGAGCAGCGCTACGATGTGGTTGGCCTCTCCACCCAATGTGCCGAGGACGAGGATCGTGCGGCCGGATTGATCATCCGGATCAGGCAGGCTTCCTGCGAACCGAGGGTTAGGGTCCTGCTCGGCGGTGCGCGTTTTGCGGGTCGTCCGGGGGTTGCTCTGGCGCTTGGCGCCGACCTCGCACCGTTGCCTTTCGCGGAACTTTCGGAGGCTCTCGACCGTTTGATACCGGCTGCCGTGGCCTGAACCCGGCTCGATGGTGGCGAATATCGCTCCGGCATTGATCCGGTCTTGTATGGCACGGGCCTTGTTTATAACGACTGCCAAGGCCGACTCACGAAACATGATGCTGTCCGCCCAAGACCCCAACGAGCACAAGAGCAATGGAAGATCAGGTCTCGGTTCAAAATGGTTCTGGCGGCATTCCCGAATGGGCCGGGGACGTCACCCCTGATTCAGCGGAACGGCTGGTCGCCTCCCTGTCTGACATTGCCATCGTGGTGGATGGCTCCGGCGTGATCCACGATGTGGTGACCAACGACAGCGAATTGGCGCGGGAAGTGGGGCAGCGCTGGCGCGGTCGGGCCTGGATCGAGATCGTCACGCCGGAGAGCCGCGCGAAGGTCGAGGATCTCATCGGCCGGGCGCTCAAGGGCAGTCCCACCCAGGCTCGCGAGATCAATCATCCGACTGACAAGGGGATTGATCTTCCGATCCGCTATTCGGCGGTCGCGCTTGGGCGCACGGGCCGAATCATCGCGGTGGGGCGGGATTTGCGGCGGCTTTCGGCGCTGCAGCGCAAGCTTGTCGAAACGCAGGACGTTCTCGAGCGCGACTATACCCGCTATCGCGCAGCGGAAACCCGGTATCGCATGCTCTTCCACGTGACGACCGATCCGGTCCTGATCGTGGATGGCGCGACACTTCGCATCACCGACGCCAATCCGGCGGCGATCCAGCAACTGGCACCCGTATCCGATCGGCTCGTGAACCGTACCGTGCTCTCGTGCTTCGATTATGACAGCGGGCAACTCCTCGAATCGGCGCTGAAGACTGCGCGCCGCACGGGCACGGTGCCGAATATCGAGGCGCGGCTTGCCGCTTCCGGCGCCGCCTTCGCCGTCAGCGTGGCGGTGTTCCGGCAGGAGCAGGAAGTCTCCTTCCTGCTGCAGATGCTGCCGGCGGAGAGCGCCCATGCGGCGCAGGCCACTGGTACGGCACAGGATGTCGCGCGCGTCGTGGAGCATTTCCCGCTCGCCTTCGTGGTGATCGACGAGGAATGGCGCGTCACCGAAGCCAACCAGGCCTTCGTTGAACTGGTGCATCTCGCCTCCAAGGAGCAGATCCTCGGGCAGGCAATCGGCAAGTGGCTGGGGCGGCCGGGCGTGGATATGGAATTGCTGATGGCGCGGCTGCGGGAAAGCCAGAGCGTGCGCAGCTTCCCGACCATCTTGCGTGGGTCCTTTGGCGGCTCCGAGGATATCGAGGTCACGGCGGTCTCGACCCTTTCGGGCCAATCGCAGATCTATGGCCTTCTGATGTCCCGGGCCCTGCTGCAGCCTGCGGCCGCGATGCGCGAGCCGAATCCCTACACTTCCGTGGATCAGGTGACGGAGCTTGTTGGCCGTGTTTCGTTGAAGGATATGGTGCGCGAATCCGCCGACATCATCGAGAAGCTCTGCATCGAGGCGGCGCTGAAGCGATCGGGCGATAATCGTGCCGCCGCCGCGCAGATGCTCGGTCTGAGCCGCCAGAGCTTCTATGCGAAGATGCGCCGTCATGGTCTCGGCAATCTCGGCGGCCTGGATGATGACGAGCATGATGCGTGAGGCATCGCGGCTTCTCCCTGATGACCGTCAACTGAAATTGACACCTGCGTAAAATAGAATTGACGGTTCGTGCGGGCGCGTCTAGCCTTGCCCCATGATGCGCGATCTTCTGCCTTCCGGTGCTGCCGAACCGATGGTGATCCATCGTCAAACCCATCCGCAGCCGCGCGCCTTGCTCGAACTCCTGAAGCCGATTACCTGGTTCCCGCCGATGTGGGCCTATCTGTGCGGCGTGGTTTCGGCAGGCTCCACCTTCTCCGAGACATGGCCGGCGGCTCTCGCCGGTGCCTTGCTGGCAGGTCCGCTGGTTTGCGGCACGAGCCAGGTCGTGAACGACTGGTATGATCGCCATGTCGATGCGGTGAACGAGCCGAACCGGCCGATTCCCTCGGGCCGTGTGCCCGGTCGCTGGGGTTTCGCCTTCGCCGTGGCCTGGACCATCGTCTCCTTTCTGTTTGCCATGCTGCTCGGACCTCAGGTGATGCTCGCCACGGTGCTGGGGCTCGCCTGCGCCTGGGCCTATTCCGCTCCGCCGCTCCGCCTCAAGGCCAATGGCTGGCATGGCAACCTCGCGGTGGGGCTCTGTTATGAGGGGCTGCCCTGGTTCACGGGTGCGGCTGCCGTGCTCGGCACATGGCCGGATTTCCGCATCCTTGCGCTCGCCCTGCTCTACAGCCTTGGTGCCCACGGCATCATGACGCTCAATGATTTCAAGTCGATCGAGGGCGACAGGCAGCATCGCGTGCGTTCCATTCCCGTCCAGATCGGGGCCGAGCGGGCCGCGCGTCTCGCCTGCTGGGTGATGGCCGTGCCGCAGGTGATCGTCATCGGGCTTCTCGTCCAATGGGGGGCGCCGGTCCATGCGGGGATTGTGACCGTCATGCTGCTCGCGCAGCTCGTGCTCATGCGCATCTTGGTCGCCCATCCGCGCGAGCGTGCGCCCTGGTATAACGGCACCGGGGTGACTCTCTTCGTGCTGGGCATGCTCGTCTGCGCTTTCGCGCTCCGCAGCCTCAACACAACCGGGGGGATGTGATGAAACCATTGGGATGGCTTGGCATCTTGCGCCTTGGCCTGGTGCAGACGGCTTTGGGCGCCATCGTGGTGCTCACCACATCCACCATCAACCGGGTGATGGTGGTGGAACTGGCCTTGCCCGCCATGCTGCCCGGATTGCTGGTGGGCCTGCATTATGCCGTGCAGGTGTTGCGCCCGCACTGGGGGCATGGCGCGGATGTGGGCGGGCGCCTCACGCCGTGGATTCTCGGCGGCATGGCGACGCTTGCGCTTGGCGGATTCGGAGCGGCGCTCGGTGTCGTGCTGATGCAGAACTCGTCCCTTCTCGGCCTCCTGGTCTCCACGCTCGCCTTCTTGATGATCGGCATCGGCGTCGGCGCCAGCGGAACCTCGCTCCTCGTGCTCCTCTCGAAACGCGTGGAGGACAAGCGCCGCCCCGCCGCGGCGACCATCGTCTGGGTGATGATGATCATCGGCTTCATCGTCACGGCGGCGACCGCCGGGCATTTCCTCGATCCCTTCTCCTTCTCGCGCCTGCTTGCCGTCTCCGGCATGGTGAGCGCGCTGGCCTTCCTGGTGAGCGGCCTCGCGGTCTGGGGCGTCGAAGGCGCAGGCGTGCTTCACAAGGCCGATGATGAGCCGAAAATCCCCTTCAGGGAGGCGATTGCGGAAGTGTGGGCCGAGCCCCATTCGCGGCTCTTTGCGATCTTCATCTTCCTTTCGATGGTTGCCTACAGCGCGCAGGATCTGATCCTCGAACCCTTCGCGGGCGTGGTCTTCGGCCTCACGCCGGGCGAGACAACCAGGCTTGCGGGGCTGCAGCATGCGGGCGTGCTCGCCGGGATGATCTTGGTTGGCCTCGTGAGCACGGTTTTCAGCCGCCACAAGGCCGCGACGACGCGGTTCTGGACCGTTGGCGGCTGCCTTGCCTCGGCTCTGGCGCTGGCCGGCCTCGTGGCTTCGGCCATCATCGGCATGGGCTTTCCGTTTCGTCCGAATGTGTTCCTTCTCGGCCTTGCGAACGGCGCGTTTGCCGCCGCCGCGATCGGCGCGATGATGCGCCTCGTGAATGAGGGCAACCCCTCGCGTGCTGGCATTCGCATGGGCCTCTGGGGGGCGGCGCAGGGCATCGCCTTCGGTGCCGGGGGGTTGGTTGGTGCGATGGCGGCGGATATCGCGCGGTTCTTCATTGCCTCGCAGGTTGCGGCCTATGCCGTTGTTTTCGCAGCGGAAGGTGTGCTCTTCCTCGTTTCGGCCGTGCTGGCTGATCGCATCGCGCGGCAATCGCGGTTGGCCCGAGGCCTGGCTGAACAGCCGCGCAAGGAGCCGGATATCTCCGGCCTCGCGCTTGGTCGATAAGGGGAGGGGGCCATGCTCGATCAGATCCGCCCGGAATATGATGTCGTGGTGGTCGGAGGCGGCCCTTCGGGCGCAACGGCTGCGAAGGAACTGGCCGAAGCCGGTCATTCCGTGTTGCTGCTCGATCCGCAGGCGCGCATCAAGCCTTGCGGTGGCGCGGTGCCGCCCTGCTGCATCCGCGAATTCGACATCCCCGAGGATATGCTCGTCGCGAAGGTGCGTTCGGCGCGCATGATCGCGCCCTCCGCGATCGGCGTGGACATGCCCATCGAGGATGGTTTCGTGGGCATGGTCGACCGCGCGACCTTCGATGAATGGCTTCGCGAACGGGCCCGGATGGCCGGCGCGACGCGCGTGCGCGGCAGCTTTGAAAGCGTCTCGCGCGATGCCGATGGCACGGCGCTGATCGAATATTCCCTGAAGGGCTCGCAAGCCCCGAACCGCATCGTGCGCGCCCGCATGGTGATCGGCGCGGATGGCGCGAATTCCCGCGTGGCAGCGGCGGCTCTTCCGGATGTGAAGCGCGTGCCCTTCGTCTTCGCCTACCATGAGATCGTGAAGGCGCCAGCAGTCGCCTCGCCGCATTACGATCACGAGCGCTGCGATGTGATCTATCAGGGCAAGGTCTCGCCGGATTTCTACGGCTGGATCTTCCCGCATGGCGAGACCTTCAGCATCGGGACGGGCTCGGCGCAGAAAGGTTTCTCGCTGCGCGGCTCCATCGCGGAGTTGCGCCGCGCGACGGGCTTCGATGAGCTCGAGACCATCCGCAAGGAAGGCGCGCCCATCCCCATGAAGCCCTTGAAGCGGTGGGACAATGGCCGTGACGTGCTGCTCGCGGGCGATGCCGCCGGCGTGGTGGCGCCCGCTTCGGGCGAGGGCATCTATTACGCCATGCTCGGCGGTCGTCTCGCCGCGAAAGCGGTCGCGAAAGCGCTGGAAACCGGCGATGCCCGCGCACTTTCCGAGGCGCGACGCGCCTTCATGGCAGCGCATGGTCGGATCTTCTGGATCCTGGGACTGTTGCAGTATTTCTGGTATCGGAACGACAAGCGCCGCGAGCAATTCGTCAAGATCTGCCGGGATCCGGATGTGCAGAAGCTCACCTGGGATTCCTACATGAACAAGGCGCTGGTGCGAGGCCGGTTCATGACTCACATGCGCATTCTCATGAATGATATCCGGCATTTGATGGGTTTCGCCCGGGCATGACGCAAGCGCGCGGGCCCCTTGCGCGGCAGGTCGTGATCGCCGCGCTCGCCGCCGCTGTGGTGATGGTCGCGGGTGGTTTCGCGACCATGCTCGGGCCTTGGTACGAGGCCTTGCGCAAGCCCGCCTGGCAGCCGCCGGGCTGGGTGTTCGGCCCGGCCTGGACGACGATTTCCATCCTCACGGTCATCGCCGCCGTGCTGGCCTGGCGGCGGGCGGAAACGCTCGCCATGCGGCGCTGGCTTGTCGTGGCCTTCGCGCTGAATGGCGGGTTGAATTTCCTCTGGTCCGTGTTGTTCTTCACGCTCCGGCGACCGGATTGGGCCTTGGTGGAAGTCGTCTTTCTCTGGCTTTCCATCCTTTCTCTTGTGATTTTATGTGGAAGGCTGTCCCGATTGTCTGGCGTGCTGTTGCTGCCCTATCTGCTCTGGGTAAGCTTCGCGGCATTCCTCAACTGGACCATTGTCGGGCTCAACGCGCCTTTCGCGGCGCTTTTCCGGAGCCTCAACGCATGAATGAGCCAGGACTGGTCTTTGCGGGGGCGGTGATCGCTTTGCTGATCCTGCTGGCCGAGTTGGTCTGGCTCTGGCGGATGGCACGGAATGGTTCGCCGAAGGCGCTGCCCAGGCTCACCATTTTCCTGATCGTCGGCGCCGGCGCGGGACTCATCGGCGCGCTCATCCTCGCGATGCTCGGGGCACCGGCAAGGTGGAGCGGCCTTGCTTTGGCCTTTGCCGGCATCGCCCATGGCTGGGATCTTCTGCGTCGGCTCAATCGTTCCGACCGCTGAACAGGAATCCGCGAGCGCCTGTCGTTTTTCGCTTGCATGCGCCTTCACACCTGTCAAAATAAATTGACAATCGAGTGTTTCGCTCAATGAACACCCTCGGGGAGGCAGCGATGATGCCGGATGCTCCGCAGCCCGCAACTCCGATCCTGGATCGCGTGACGGTTCCGGCCGATCTGCGCGCCTTGCCGGAGCGCGATCTCGCCCGGCTGGCGGATGAATTGCGGCTCGAGATGATCCATGCCGTATCGGAAACCGGGGGGCATCTCGGCGCGGGCCTTGGCGTGGTGGAACTCACCGTCGCGCTGCATCGTGTTTACGAAACGCCGCGCGACGTGCTGATCTGGGATGTCGGCCACCAGAGCTATCCGCACAAGATTCTCACGGGGCGGCGCAATCGCATCCGCTCGTTGCGGCAGGGCGGCGGCCTCGCGGGCTTCACGCGGCGCGATGAAAGCCCGTACGACGCCTTCGGTGCCGCGCATACCTCGACCTCGATCTCTGCTGCGCTCGGCTATGCCGTCGCGCGCGACCGCCGGGGAGAGGACCACAGAATCGTCTGCGTGATTGGCGATGGCGCGATGTCCGCCGGGATGGCGTTCGAAGCGATGAACAATGTCGGTTCGCTGCGCTCGAACCTGGTGATCGTGCTCAACGACAATGATATGTCGATCGCTCCGCCCGTGGGGGCTTTGGCCGAGCATCTCACCGCGCTCCGCAGCCGCAACGCGATGGATGGCACGCCCACCAGCCTCTTTGGCGCTTTGGGTCTTGAATATCGCGGTCCGGTGGACGGGCATGATCTCGCGACCCTGATGCCCGCCTTGCGCGCGGCAAGGGAGGCAGAAGGGCCGGTGCTGCTGCATGTGAAGACGCGGAAGGGCAAAGGCTACGCCCCCGCCGAGGCGAGTGCCGATTGCTATCACGGTGTCGTGCCCTTTGATGTCGCGACCGGCAAGCAGATGAAGCCTGCTGCTGCCGCGCCCTCCTACACCAAGGTGTTCGGGCAGGCTTTGGTCGCCGAGGGGGAGCGGGATGCGCGCATCATCGCGATCACCGCCGCCATGCCGTCCGGCACGGGGACGGATCTGTTCGAGAAACGATTTCCCGAGCGGTTCTTCGATGTGGGCATCGCCGAGCAACATGCGGTGACCTTCGCGGCGGGCCTCGCCTGCGATGGCATGAAGCCGTTCTGCGCGATCTATTCCACCTTCCTGCAGCGCGCCTATGACCAGGTGATGCATGACGTCGCCTTGCAGAACCTGCCGGTGCGCTTTGCCATGGATCGCGCGGGGCTGGTGGGTGCGGATGGCCCGACCCATGCCGGCGCCTTCGATGTCGCGGCCTTGGGCTGCCTG
>JADCCH010000043.1 GCA_020252865.1 Methylobacterium sp. | reverse complement strand
GACAAGACCTTCGATTATTCGGGCCGCACGAACACGGGTGAAGGCCGCTTCACCTCGGGCGAGTGCCCGCTCTTCCTCACCTCCTCGGCCTTTTTCGGCAATGTCCGCGCGAATGCGAAATTCGAGTGGTCGAATGCGGTGATGCCGTATTACCCGGATGTCGCCGGTGCCCCGCAGAACTCGATCATTGGCGGAGCCTCGCTCTGGGTCATGGGCGGCAAGAAGGCCGATGAATACAAGGGGGTGGCGAAGTTCTTCACCTTCCTCTCGGATGTCGATCGCCAGGTAAAGCTGCACACGGAATCGGGCTATCTCCCGATCACCAGGGCGGCCTACGAGAAGGTGAAGGCCTCGGGCTTCTACAAGCAAAATCCGCATCTCGAGACGCCGCTCCTGCAGCTCAACAACAAGGAGCCGACGGAGAACTCGCGCGGCCTGCGTTTCGGCAGCCTTGTGCAGATCCGTGATATCTGGGCCGAGGAATACGAGGCCGCGCTGACGGGCAAGAAGACCGCCAAGGAAGCGATGGACACCGCCGCGAGCCGCGGCAACGAGATGCTGCGCCAGTTCGAGCGCACGGTTTCGCGCTGAATTCCGAAAACCGGCGGCCGGGCGACAGCAGCGCCCGGCCGTTTCTTGTCTCGGGAGGGACCGGCATGGAAAAGCGCGTGGTGTTCCACGGCAAGCTGCTGCCGTTTATTCTGCTAGCACCGCAATTGCTGGTCACGCTGGTCTTCTTCTACCTGCCGGCCGGGCAAGCCGTGTGGCAGAGCTTCCTCGTGCAGGACGCCTTCGGGCTTTCCACCGAGTTCGTCTGGCTCGAGAACTACCAGATCCTGCTCTCGAAGCCGGATTACTACCGCACCATGCTGACGACGGCGATCTTCTCGTCGCTGGTGGCGTTTTTCTCGCTCTCCATCGCGCTGCTCTTCGCGGTTCAGGCGGACAAGCACCTCAAGTTCGCGACCGGCTACAAGACGCTGCTGATCTGGCCCTATGCGGTGGCTCCAGCCATTGCCGGCGTGCTCTGGCTCTTCATGTTCCAGCCCTCCCTGGGCCTCGTCAGCCAGGCCCTGCGCGCGGCCGGTTTCGAGTGGAACCCGCTGCTCAACCAGAATCATGCGATGACTCTGGTGGTGATGGCGGCGACCTGGAAACAGATCTCCTACAATTTCCTGTTCTTCCTCGCGGGGCTGCAGGCGATCCCGAAATCGGTGATCGAGGCCGCCGCGATTGATGGCGCGACACCCATGCGCCGCTTCTGGACCATCATCTTCCCGCTGCTCTCGCCGACGACGTTCTTCCTGCTGGTGGTGAACATCGTCTATGTCTTCTTCGATACCTTCGGCATCATCGATGCGGCGACGCAGGGCGGCCCCGCGAGGGCAACCGAGACGCTCGTCTACAAGGTGTTCTCGGATGGGAAGAGCGGCGGCGATCTCGGCGGCTCGGCCGCACAATCGGTGATCCTCATGGCGATCGTCATCGCACTGACCGCGATCCAGTTCCGCTATGTCGAGCGAAAGGTGCAATATTGATGGCATCCGTGATGTGGAAGGAGCGCACGGCACCGGAGCTTAACGCGCTCGCCAAGGCCGGCGCGCTGGTCATCCTGCCCGTGGCCTCCATGGAGCAGCACGGTCCGCATCTGGCGGTGGGGGTTGATACCTATCTCTGCGAGGCCGTCTGCCGGCTTGCGGCCGAGCGGGTGGCCGAGGGCGCGTGCATCGTCGCGCCGACGCTCTGGGTCGGCATGGCCGAGCATCACATGGCGCTGGGTGGCACCTTCACGCTCGATATCCCGACCTATCGCGCGGTGCTGATCTGCCTGCTGAAGAGCATCGAGCGGCACGGTTTCAAGCGCGTGCTGATCGTCAACGGGCATGGCGGGAACATCGCGGCGCTGGGTGCTTTCCTGCCCGATTTCGCGCGGGAGACCACGCTCTCGCTTCGTGCCTTGACCTATTTCGAACTCGCCAAGCCCGCCATCGCCCCGCTGCTCGAGAAGCAGGGGGGCACGATGCATGCCTGCGAGGTGGAAACCTCGATGATGATGGCCTTGCGGCCCGATGAGGTGCGCGCGGATCGCCTCCTTGAGGCGTTTGGCATGCTGGAAGCGGAATCCGGCGCGCTCATGCGCCCGGTGGTCGCGCGTTACCGGCCTTTCGCCGAAATGACCCCCTCGGGGGTGATCGGGGATGCCCGCGTCGCCACGCGCGGGAAGGGCGAGAAACTCGTTGCGGCCTGCGCCGAGGCGCTCGCCGGCTGGATTTCGGGACCCGAGGACCGGAGCTGATGGTCGAACGCAGGCGCCTCCTCGATTTCGTCCCGCATCTGGTGCTGCTCCTCGGCATCGCGATCGTGGCTTTCCCGGTCTATGTGGCCTTCGTGGCCTCCACCTGGGATGCCGCGACGATCTCGAACGGCCAGATGCCCTTGCGGCCTGGCCCGCATTTTCTGGAGAACTATTACCGCACGATCTTCATCGGCACCTCATCCTCGACGCGCGAGCCGGTGGGCACGATGATGCTCAATTCCCTCATCATGGCGATGTGCATCGCGCTTGGGAAAATCGCGATCTCGCTCATCTCGGCCTTCGCGGTGGTCTATTTCCGCTTTCCCTTCCGCATGGCGGCATTCTGGATCATCTTCATGACCCTGATGCTGCCGGTGGAAGTGCGCATCTTCCCAACCTACAAGATCGTGGCGGACCTCAAGCTGCTCGACACCTTCGCGGGCCTCACCATTCCGCTCATCGCATCGGCGACCGCGACGCTGCTCTTCCGCCAGTTCTTCATGACCG
>JADCCH010000042.1 GCA_020252865.1 Methylobacterium sp. | reverse complement strand
GGATCGTGGTGCCCATCGTGATTGCGGGCCTGTCGCTCGGCGCTGGTTTCGGCCTCTCGGCGATGGTGCCGAACCTGCTTCTGGTCTCCTTGCTGCATTTCCTCGTGGGCATGGGCGCGGGCGCGGGTTTCGCGCCGATGATGGCGGATATCTCGCACTGGTTCGTGAAGCGCCGCGGCTTGGCGGTGGTGATCATCGCCAGCGGCAATTATCTCGCCGGCAGCATCTGGCCACTTTTCATGAATCAGCTTCTGCCCACGCAAGGCTGGCGCGGCACCTATCTCGCAATTGCGGTGATCTGTGTTGTCAGCATCGTGCCGATGGCTTTCCTGATGCGCCGCAGTCCCGAGAAGACCGCGCTTGATGCCGCGACAGAGGCCGCCGCCGCCGCGCAGGCAGATCTCGGCCTTTCCCCGCGCGCCTTGCAGATGCTGCTGGTCGTTGCGGGTTTCTCCTGCTGCGTGGCGATGAGCATGCCGCAGGTGCATATCGTGGCCTATTGCGGCGATCTCGGCTACGGCGTCGCGCGCGGCGCGGAGATGCTCTCGCTGATGCTCTTCCTCGGCATCGCCTCGCGCATCGGCTCGGGTTTTCTCGCGGATCGCATTGGCGGGGCCGCCACGCTGCTGATCGGCTCGATCATGCAGGGCGTGGCGCTCGTGCTGTATCTCTTCTTCAACGGGCTCGCCTCGCTCTTTATCATTTCCGGCATTTTCGGGCTGTTCCAGGGTGGCATTGTGCCGATGTATGCGGTGATCTGCCGGGAATTCCTACCTGCGCGCGAAGCGGGCAGCCGCATCGGCCTCGTCATGGCCTCCACCATCATCGGCATGGCCTTTGGCGGCTTTGTCTCCGGGCTGATCTTTGACGCGACGAATTCCTATCGCCTCGCCTTCCTCAATGGCGTCGCGTGGAACGGCCTGAACCTGCTCGTGGTCGCCTGGCTCTTCATGAAACGCCAGAAGGCGATGCCGCAGCGCGCTTGACCCGTGCCCGCATCCGGGCCACCTGCATGAAAAACCGAACAGGAGGCGCCCATGCTCAAGACCACGCTTGCCGGATCCTTGCCGAAGCCGCGATGGCTCGCGGAGGAGGAGAAGCTCTGGGCCGGCTGGAAGCTCACGGGCGATGATCTCGCCGAAGGAAAGCGTGACGCCACCATTCTCGCGGTGAAACTGCAGGAAGTCGCGGGCCTCGACATCGTGGGGGATGGCGAGCAGGCGCGGCAGCATTTCGTGCATGGCTTCCTCGCCAATCTCGAGGGCATCGACTGGGAAAAGAAGACCCGCATGGGCATCCGCAACAACCGCTATGAAGCGGATGTGCCCACGGTCACCGGCCCCATCCGCCGCAAGGGTTCCGTGCATCGCATGGAGGCCGAGGCCGCCCGCGCCCACACCACCCGCCAGCTGAAATTCACGCTGCCGGGCCCGATGACCATCGTCGATACCATCGCGGATGCGCATTACGGCCGCCGCGAGGATCTCGCCTTTGCCTTCGCCGAGGCTCTGAACGAGGAGGCCCTCGAATTGCAGGCGCTCGGCGTCGATGTCATCCAGTTCGATGAACCGGCCTGGAACGTCTACATGCCGCAGGTGGCGGAATGGGGCATGAGCGCGCTGGAACGCGCCGCGAAGGGGCTTTCCTGCACCACGGCCGTGCATATCTGCTATGGTTACGGCATCAAGGCCAACATCGACTGGAAGGCCACGCTCGGCGGCTCCTGGCGCCACTACGAGGAGACCTTCCCGGTCATCGCGCGCTCCTCCATCCGGCAGGTGAGCCTGGAGTGCCGGAACTCCCGGGTGCCGATGGATCTCATCAAGCTGCTCGACGGCAAGGATGTGCTCGTGGGCTGCATCGATGTCGCCTCGAATGACATCGAAACGCCGGAGCAGGTGGCCGCCACCATCCGCGAGGCGATGAAGTTCGTGGCACCCGAGAAGCTTTTCCCCTGCACGAATTGCGGCATGGCCCCCATGTCGCGCATGACCGCCTATGGGAAGCTCGCGAGCCTTGCGCGGGGCGCGAAAATCGTTTGCGATGAACTGAGACGCTGACGCCTTCCCTAGGGATACCCGGATGACCGACACCCAGACGCCCCGCGGGCAGCTCACGCTCCGCACCATCGCCATGCCGGCGGATACCAATGCCAATGGTGATATCTTCGGCGGCTGGGTGATGGCGCGGATGGATCAGGCCGGCGGCATTGCAGGTGTCGAACGCACCAAGGGCCGCGTGGTGACGTTGAAGGTCGATTCCATGACGTTCATCCGCCCCATGAAGGTGGGCGATGTGCTTTGCGTCTATACGGAAATCGGGCGCGTCGGCCGCACGTCCTTCCAGATCCACGTGGAAGCCTGGGCGCAGCGCTTCATGACCCAGCGGATGGAACTGGTCACCGATGCCGATTTCACCTTCGTTGCCATCGATGATGCCGGCAAGCCGAGGCCCGTCCCGCCAGCCTGATCACACCCGGTTGTAGTTGAAGCTCACCGAGATGCGCTCATCCTCCGAGCGGTTCATCGGCACATCATGCCGGAGGAAGCTCTCCCAGAGCAGCAAGGTGCCGGCCTCGGGCTGCAGCGAGACGAAGCTCTGGTTCTCGCGCGCGGCCTTCTTCTTGCGCGGGGGATGCGCCATCATCATCGCGTGGCGCGGGTCCTCGAAGCGGATGGCGCTCGCGCCCTTGGGGATCGCCGCGTAGAACGTGCCGGATATCACCGAGTTCGGGTGGATATGGGCGGCGTGGAAGCCGTCCTCGGGCAGCACGTTCACCCAATAGGAATCCATCGCGAGCTTGCCGCCGCCGAGATCGAATTCGAGCGCCTTCGCGAAGGCCTTCACATGCCCGTCGATGAGCTTCGCCAGCGCCTGGAAGGCGGGGAAGCGCCAGGGCAGGTCATCGAGCGAGGCATAAGAGGTGTAGCCGGGATAGCCGTTGTCGCGGCACCATTTCCGGCCCGCCGCGTCCTCCCCGCTCAGCACTTC
>JADCCH010000041.1 GCA_020252865.1 Methylobacterium sp. | reverse complement strand
CCCAGCGGACGCACGTCGCCCATGGGATCGAGCAGCGTGAGCGCGGAGGGGTCCTTGATCTCCACGCGCACGATCTCGCGCTCGGCCATCGGCACCGGGGCGGGCGTGGCGGCAATTGTCGGAATACGCACCTCGTAACCGCTCACGACCTGCGCGACCTGCGGCATGTGATCGAGGGTGATCTCGTCACCCTCGCAGAGGATGACGGCGCGGAACATGGCATTTTCGAGCTGGCGCACGTTGCCGGGCCAGTGGAAGCTCTGCAGGAGCTGCATCGCCTCGGCCGAGATGCCACGGATCGTCCTCCCTTCCTCGGCCGAGAAGCGCGCGATGAAGCGGCGCACCAAGGTGGGAATATCCTCGCGGCGGTTGCGCAAGGGGGGAATGGCGATCGGAAAGACGTTGAGGCGATAGTAGAGATCCTCGCGAAACCTGCCCTGCCGTACGCAATCGAGCAGGTCCTTGTTCGATGCCGAGACGAGGCGGATATCGACCTTCATGGTCTTGCGCCCGCCGACCGGATCGACCTCGCCTTCCTGGATGGCGCGAAGCAGCTTCACCTGGGCATCGAGCGGAAGTTCGGAAACCTCATCGAGGAAAAGCGTGCCGCCCGAGGCTTCCACGAACTTGCCGAGATGCTTCTCGGTGGCGCCCGTGAAGGCACCCTTCTCGTGGCCGAAGAGGATGCTTTCCACGAGGTTCGCGGGGATTGCGCCGCAATTGACGGTCACGAAGGGCTTGCCGCGCCGGTCGCTGGCCCCTTGCAAGGCGCGGGCGAAGACTTCCTTGCCGACCCCGGATTCGCCTTCGAGGAGCACGGGAATGCCCGATTTCGCCGCGCGCTCTCCGAGCCGGATGGCCCGTGTCATATCCGGCGAGGAAGAGGCGAGATCGGAGAATTGAAGCGCCCCCGAACCACGCTTGGAGAGGCGGCGAACCTCGCCCTCCAGTGCTTCAACGCGCAGGGCGTTCTTGATGGAGACCTGAAGGCGCTCGGCCCCCACGGGCTTCACCACGAAATCGGTCGCCCCGGCGCGCATCGCGCTGATCACGGCATCGATCGAGCCATGCGCGGTCTGCACGATCACCGGCGGGGCTTGTTCCAACGCCTTGAGACGCGCGAGCACGGTCATGCCATCGAGTTCGGGCATCACGAGATCGAGCACCATCGCGTCGATCTTGGGCTTGGAGCGGTCATGGAGGCGATCGAGCGCCTGCGCACCCCCCTCCACCGGCTCGGGCTGATAGCCGAAGCGGCGCACCATTTCGGTGAGCAGGCGACGCTGGACGGGATCGTCATCGACGATGAGGAGAGTGGCACTCATGAGCGGCGGAGTCACTTTCGCTTCAGCCCGCAACCGAAGGCGCAGCTGTTTCGTTCTGAGGCGAGTGTCGCGGAACAGCGTAAACAGGCTGTAAATCCCGTCGCGAAACCAGGGCATGCATTGCAAAACGCCCCCGCTTGCGCCATCTGGCTGGAAGCGCGAAGAAACGCGGCCGGAAATTGGCAGAGCAAGCCGAACTGCCTTTTTCCGGCAAAATGAAGGGAAAAGACATGCGGAACGGTGATGGTCGCCACAGGCCGGTCCATGCCAATGCTGCCGGGGGCGGAATGGGAAAAAAAATCGGCGCCCTGCCCGAATGGCGTCTCTCGGACCTCTATCCCGGCATGGATTCGGCTCCCTACAAGGCCGATCTGGCGGAGATGGAGCGCGAATCAGCAGCCTTCGCCGCGCGCTATCGCGGGCATCTGTCGAGCCTCGCGGGCGGTCCGGATGGCGGAAAGGCCCTTTTCGAGGCCGTGCGCGAATACGAGAAGATCGAGGACCGACTGGGCCGCATCATCTCGTATGCCGGCCTGATCTACGCGACCGACACCACCAACCCAGCGCATGGCAAATTCTACAGCGATGCGCAGGAGCGCGTGACCACAATCTCCTCCGACCTGCTGTTCTTCACCCTCGAACTCAACCGGCTGGATGATGCCTTGGTGGATGGCCTGTGCACCACCGCTCCGCTCGACCATTATGCACCGTGGCTGAAGGACCTCAGGAAGGATAAGCCCTATCAGCTCGAGGATCGGATCGAGCAGGTCTTCCACGAGAAATCCGTCACCGGGCGCGGTGCCTGGAACCGCCTCTTTGACGAGACCATGGCCTCGCTGCGTTTCGAGGTGGATGGCGAGACGCTGACCCTCGAACCCACCCTGGGACGTTTGCAGGATACGGATGGCACGAAGCGAAAGAGCGCCGGCGAAGCGCTCGCGAAGACTCTGACCGAGAACCTGCGGCTCTTCACCCTCATCACCAACACGCTGGCGAAGGACAAGGAGATTTCCGATCGCTGGCGTGGATTCCAGGATGTCGCCGATAGCCGCCACCTCGCCAACCGCGTCGAACGCGAGCTGGTGGATGCCATGGTCTCGGCGATCGAGGCCGCGCATCCGCGGCTGTCCCACCGCTATTATGCGTTGAAGGCCAAATGGTTCGGGCAGAAGGCACTGGAATTCTGGGATCGCAATGCGCCACTTCCCAAGGTCGAGCAGCGCACGATTCCCTGGGAGGAAGCGCGCGACACGGTGCTGGAAGCCTATGCCGGTTTCTCGCCGGAACTCGCAGGCATTGCGCGGCGCTTCTTCGACGAGGGCTGGATCGACGCGCCCGTGCGGCCGGGCAAGGCACCAGGCGCCTTCGCGCATCCCACGGTGCCATCCTCGCACCCTTACGTGATGGTCAATTATCTCGGCAAGCCACGCGATGTGATGACCCTCGCCCATGAATTGGGCCACGGCGTGCATCAGGTGCTCGCCGGGCCGAATGGGGCGCTGATGGCGCCCACCCCGCTGACGCTCGCCGAAACGGCCAGCGTCTTCGGCGAGATGCTCACCTTCCGCAAGCTCCTCGCCGAGACGACCGACCCGGCCCAGCGCAAGGCGCTGCTCGCCTCGAAGGTCGAGGACATGATCAACACGGTGGTGCGGCAGGTGGCCTTCTATGCCTTCGAACGCCGCGTGCACACCGAGCGCCGCAACGGCGAACTCACCACCGAGCAGTTGAACGGCATCTGGCTCGATGTGCAGGCGAAGAGCCTGGGCCCTTCCATCCATCTCGGGCCGGGCTATGAGGTGTTCTGGGCCTATATCCCGCACTTCATCCACTCGCCCTTCTATGTCTATGCCTATGCCTTCGGCGATTGCCTCGTGAACTCGCTCTATGGCGTCTACCAGAAGGCTGATCCGCGCTTCGTGGACAACTATTTCGCCCTGCTGAAGGCGGGTGGCACCAGGCATCACGGCGATTTGCTGGCTCCGTTCGGGCTCGATGCTCGCGATCCCGCCTTCTGGCAGATCGGCCTCTCCGTGATCGACGGCATGATCACCGAACTCGAGAGCATGGAGGATTGATGGACGGACGGATGACAATCTCGCATCCGTCCCCATCTCTGGAGCGTAACGAGGGCACTCTCTCTCTGGAAACGGTCCCCGATGTCCGATACCGAACAGAACCGCTTTTCCGCGCGTGCCTCCCGCTATGCCCGGGTGGGCGCCAATGTCGGTGGGGTTGCCGCGCGGATCGCGGGTGGATTCCTCGTGGGCCGATCCTCGGATGGCGACCGGCGCAATGCGGCGGCTCTGACGGCGGCGCTCGGCGGGCTCAAGGGGCCCCTGATGAAGGTCGCGCAGTTGATCGCGACCATTCCCGAGGCCGTGCCGGCGGAATATGCGGAGGAGTTGCGCAAGCTGCAATCCGAGGCGCCGCCCATGGGCTGGGCTTTCGTGAAGCGGCGAATGACGACCGAACTCGGGGTCGATTGGGTGAACCGCTTCGGTTCGTTCGAGAAGGAACCGGCGGCCGCCGCCTCGCTCGGGCAGGTGCATCGCGCCACCACGCTCGATGGCCGACGCCTTGCCTGCAAGCTGCAATATCCGGATATGGAATCGGCCGTGGAGGCCGATCTCAGGCAGCTCGACCTGCTGTTTTCCCTTCATCGCCGCATGTCGAACGTCATCGACACCCGCGAGATCAAGCAGGAAATCGCGGCGCGCATCCGCGAGGAACTGGATTACACGCGCGAGGCGAGGCATGCCCGGCTCTATCATTCCATTTTCGACGGCGACGACCTCGTGCGCGTGCCGAAGGTGGAAGACAGCCTCTCCACCCGCCGCCTGCTCTCCCTCGAATGGCTCGATGGCGAGAAGATGCTCGCCTTCAAGGGCGAGAGCGAGGAAGTGCGCAACCGCCTCGCGAAGGCGATGTTCCGCGCGTGGTGGCACCCCTTCGCGCAGGTCGGCATCATCCATGGCGATCCGCATCTGGGGAACTACACCGTGTTCCGGGATGATGGCGGCGAGCCGGCGGGCATCAACCTGCTGGATTACGGCTGTATCCGCATCTTCCCGCCAATTTTCGTAGGCGGCGTGATCGATCTCTATCATGGGCTTCTCGCGGAGAAACGCGCCCAGATCGTCTCGGCCTACGAAACCTGGGGTTTCAAGAACCTCAAGAATGACCAGATCGACGTGCTCTCGCTCTGGGCGCGCTTTATCTTCGGCCCGCTGCTGGATGACCGCGTGCGCACGATCGCCGATGGCGTCTCGCCCGGCGAATATGGCCGCAGAGAAGCCTTTCAGGTGCACCAGGCGCTGAAGGAGAAGGGCCCGGTGACCATCCCGCGCGAATTCGTGTTCATGGATCGCGCGGCGATCGGCCTTGGCGGGGTGTTCCTGCATCTTGATGCGCGGCTGAATTTCCACCGGCTTTTCAATGCCGAGATCGAGGCCTTCGCGGTCGCGCAGGTCGTGACCCGGCAGCAGGCGAAACTGACGCAATTCGGTTTGCCCTGAAGGCACGCAGAAGATGTTGGCTGCATTGCGCGGAACGGGGCTTTGAGCTAGAGGCGAGAAAAGGTTCCTGCCGATCCGGAGAGACGACGACCATGGCTGCCCATTCCCAAGACCAAAAGCCCCCGGCGATGGATTACGCCGAGCACGAGAAGACCTACGCGCTCTTCGGCGAACTCATGAAATGGGGCACGGCCGTCTCGGTCATTCTGCTCATGCTGGTCGGCTCGATCTGGGGCCCGCTGCCCTGGGCCTTCACGCTGATCATCTCGGCGCTCACCATCGGCGTCATCGCCAAGTTCTTCTGAGGTATCTCGCCTCGCGGAAAGTTCAGCCGCGCCACCCGAGCGCGGCCCTTCCCGTCATCATCGCTCATCCCCGGGGAGACACGATGCGCATTGCCGTTCTCGATGAAACCAAGGCGGGGGAACCCCGCGTGGCGGTGACACCCGATACGATCGGGAAGCTCAAGGCCCTCGGCGCAGAAATCGCGATCGAGAAAGGTGCCGGCTCTGGAGCCGACATCCCCGATGCGGCTTTCGAAGCCGCCGGCGCGACCATCGGCACCGCCGCCGCGACGCTCAAGGGCGCGCATATCCTGCTCTCGGTGCGCCGCCCCTCGGCGGATGCGGCCGGCAAGCTCGCCAAGGGCGCGCTCGTCATCGGCATGCTCGACCCCTATGGCGATGCCGAGGGCATGAAGGCCGTGGCCGAGAAGGGCGTGACCGCCTTCTCCATGGAGCTGATGCCACGCATCACCCGCGCGCAGGTGATGGACGTGCTTTCGTCGCAGGCGAACCTCGCCGGCTACCGCGCGGTGATCGACGCTTCGGCCATTTTTGGCCGCGCCTTCCCGATGATGATGACCGCCGCCGGCACCGTTCCCGCCGCCAAGGCCTTCATCATGGGCGCGGGCGTGGCGGGCCTTCAGGCGATCGCGACCGCCCGCCGCCTCGGCGCGGTGGTGACCGCGACGGATGTTCGCCCCGCCGCGAAGGAACAGGTCGCCTCGCTCGGTGCGAAGTTCATCGCGGTCGAGGATGAGGAATTCAAGGCGGCCGAAACCGCCGCCGGCTACGCCAAGCCCATGTCCGCCGAATATCAGGCGAAGCAGGCCGCGCTCGTGGCCGAGCATATCGCCAAGCAGGATATCGTGATCACCACGGCGCTTATTCCGGGCCGGCCCGCGCCGCGCCTCGTCAGCGCCGCGATGGTTGCGGCGATGAAGCCCGGCTCCGTCATCATCGACCTCGCCGTCGAGCGCGGCGGGAACGTGGAAGGCGCCGAGGCGGGCGAGATCGTCACCACGGCGAATGGCGTGAAGATCGTCGGCTACACCAACGTGCCGGGCCGGCTCGCGCCGACCGCTTCGTCGCTCTATGCGCGCAACCTTCTCGCCTTCCTCGAGACACTCGT
>JADCCH010000040.1 GCA_020252865.1 Methylobacterium sp. | reverse complement strand
GATCCGATGGTTTTCGTCACGCGCCCGCTCAGCGCCGTTCTTCTCGGTCTCGCCGTCGCCGTGCTGGCGATGGTGCTGC
This sequence comes from Methylobacterium sp., assembly GCA_020252865.1. GTDB lineage: Bacteria > Pseudomonadota > Alphaproteobacteria > Rhizobiales > Beijerinckiaceae > Rhabdaerophilum. The sequence continues at coordinate 5,208 of JADCCH010000040.1, read as the reverse complement.
TGCCCGCCTTCAGCCGAACCCGCGATGTCGCATTCAAGGAAGCCTGAGCCGCGAACGGCCAGGGAAAAACAGGAGGAAACACCCATGTCGAAACTGCGCAGCCTTGTCCTCGGCCTTGTGGCCGGCCTCGCCATGAGCGCCTCGGCCCAGGCCCAGCTTGGCCCGGGAAAGACCATCACGCTGATGGTGCCCTATCCCGCCGGCGGGCCTTCGGATGCCATAGCCCGCATCATCGCCCCGCGCCTCCAGCAGGTGCTTGGCCAGACCGTTCTGATTGAAAATCTCGGTGGTGCAAGCGGTGGTCTCGCGGCCATGAAGCTGCTCCAGACCCCCGCTGACGGCCGGATGATCTTCCAGGGCTCGCCGAACGAGCTGATCCTCTCGCCGCTGACCAACCCGGATATCAAATTCAAGCCGAACCAGTTCCGGCATGTGACGCAGATCACCCGCAACCCGCTGATCCTGCTCGCGCGGCCGGACCTGCCGGCGAACAACATCGACGAGCTGATCGAGTATTCGAAGAAGCTCGGGAAGCCCACGCCCTATGGCAGTGTGGGGGTCGGCTCGCTCTACCACATCCTCTCGGAGGATCTCGCGAAGCAGGCGGGCATGAAGGTCACGCATGTGCCTTACCGAGGTGCCGCCCCGATGTTCCAGGATCTGGCCGGTGGTGCGGTCGATTTCGCGATCCTGCCATACCAGGCTTCCTACAAGGGGCTGCAGGACCAGAAAAAGCTGAAGATGCTCGGCTGGGTATCGGAAAAGCGCGACAATTTCATTCCGGAACTCGTCGCTTTCGGCGAAAGCAAGGGCTTGCCGAAATTCGATCACGCGATCTGGGCCGGTATGTTCCTGCGCGCCGACACGCCAGATGACATCGCGACCAAGATCAATGCCGCCATCGCCGAGACGATGAAGACCCCGGAGGTGCGCGCGGCGCTGGAGAAGATGGGCTCGATCCCGGTCGACACCACGACGCTCCCGGCCGCGCAAGCCTATTTCGAGGCCGAGATCGCCAAGCTCAACGGCATGACCAAGGACATGGACTTCAAGATCAACTGACACCCATCGCCCGGAAGACAGCGCCCGCGCGGTGCTGCCTTCACGGCGCGGGGCGGGCGGTTTCGAGGGCCGGGTCCCACCGGTCAAAGAGCCGCACCAGCTCAACCAGTTGGGCCAGCAGGCGGGAGCTGTCATTCTTGCGATAGCTCATGATGATCGGCGACGTCATCTTCGGCTCGTCGAGATCGATATAGGCGACATCATCGCGCCCCAGACGACGAACTGAAGCCGGCACGATCGTGATTCCACCGCCGGACGCGACCAGGCCCAAAGCCGTCTGTAACTCACGCGCCTCCGTGGCGATAACCGGATCGATCCCCGCATCATGATGGAAGCTCAGCACCTGATCGGCGTAACCCGGTCGGGGTGCGCGAGGATAGAGGATCAGCGGTTCACCTGCCGTATCCCTGAGGCGCAAGGCCGTGCCGCGCGCCACGAGCGGGTGACCTTTCGGCGTGGCGATGCAGAGCCTCTCCTCGCGGATGACCTTTCGGATGATCAGCGGATCATCAAAGCGCAGACGCCCGAAGCCGATATCAATGCGCCCGTCTTTGAGTGCGGCGACCTGCTCGAGCGTTGTCATTTCCAGCAGTTGCACCTCGATGCCGGGCACCGCGATGCGGAAGCGTCGGATCAGTTCCGGCAAATCATCATAAAGCGTGGACGCAACGAAGCCGATATTGAATTGCAGCACCATGCCCTTGGCGATGCGCCGGGTCATCGCACGGACATCTTCCACGCGCTGAAGGAGCTGCCGGGACTGCTCGAAAAGGTATCGACCGGGCTCGGTGAGGGTGAGCGGCCTTCCACGATCGAGCAGCCGCACACCCAGCTCTTCTTCCAGTTGCTGGATCTGTCGCGAAAGCGGAGGCTGCGCGATATGCAGTTTTTCGGCCGCACGACTGAAGGATCCCTCCGCCGCGACGGTGGTGAAATAGCGCAGATGCCGCAGTTCCATGATAACCTCGCTCGCCCGATCATACCTCAGAGGTATGAAAATAGACGCAATCGATCCTGTGCCGCAAGGGAAGTGGGCGCTATCGTCCAAGGGCATCAAGCGGAGTTGAACACTATGGCACTGAGCCCGGCGCGGATCATCGAGGTCGAGACCTTTCTGGTGGATCTGCCGACCATCCGGCCCCACCAGCTCGCGATGACGACCATGAAGGGCCAGACCCTGATGATCGTGCGGCTGCGCATGGCGGATGGCATCATCGGCATCGGCGAAGGCACGACCATCGGCGGCCTCGCCTATGGGCCGGAAAGCCCCGAGGGCATGAAGCTCGCGATTGATACCTACATCGCCCCGATCCTGCTTCAGTCGGATGCAAACCGTGTCGGCGTCACGATGGCGATCATCGCCAAGGCCGTGCAAGGCAACCATTTCGCGAAATGCGCTGTGGAAACGGCGCTGATCGACGCACTCGGCAAGCGGGTGGGGCTGCCGGCCTCGGAGCTTCTCGGTGGGCGCCATCATGATCGCCTGCCCGTGGCCTGGACGCTCGCGAGCGGGGATACCGCGCGGGATATCGCCGAGGCGGAGGACATGCTCGCCAGGCGGCGCCACAACATCTTCAAGCTCAAGATCGGGCGCGGGGACGCAAGGAAGAACATCGCGCATGTCGCGGCGATCAAGGCGGCTCTGGGCGATCGCGCCTCGGTCCGCGTGGATATCAACCAGGCCTGGAGCGAGGCGACCGCCTCGGCCTGCCTTCCCATGCTGCGCGATGCCGGTGTCGATCTCATCGAACAGCCCATCGCGCTGAAGAACATTCGCGGCATGGCGCGACTTGCCCGTGAAACCTCCGTCGCCATCATGGCGGATGAGGCGCTGAATGGGCCGGAAACAGCCTTTCAGGTAGCGCAGAGTGAAGCCGCTGACGTGTTTGCGCTCAAGATCGCGCAATCCGGCGGGCTCTTTGCGGGTGCCAAAGTCGGGGCCATCGCGGAAGCCGCGGGCATCGGCCTCTATGGCGGCACCATGCTCGAGGGAGCGATCGGCACGGCGGCTTCCGCCCATCTCTTCTCGACCTTCGCGAAGCTGGAATGGGGCACGGAGCTGTTCGGTCCGCTGCTGCTGACCGAGGAGATTCTCGCCGAGCCGCTCGATTACTCCGATTTCAGCCTGAAGGTGCCGACCGAGCCCGGTCTCGGCATCCAGCTGGATGAGGGCCGGGTTGGCCGCTTCCGGCGCGATCGCGCCGAACGCAGCCTGCATGTGCTGCCGCAACTCAAGACAGGATCGTGACCATGCTGTTCCAGGTTCAGATGGATGTGCGCATTCCCCACGATCTGCCCGCCGAGCGGGCTGAAACGCTGAAGAAGGCCGAGCGCGAACGCGCGCAAGCGCTTCAGCAACAGGGAACCTGGCGCCACCTGTGGCGCCATGCCGGGCGCTATGCCAACACGAGCATTTTCGATGTCGGCAGCCCGCAGGAACTCCACGACCTCTTGAGCACGCTGCCGCTGTTTCCGTTCATGGAAATCAGCGTCACCCCGCTCTGCCGCCACCCCTCTTCGATCCGCGACGACGATCGCTGATCCCGCCTCAATCAAGAAAACCGGAGGAAACGCCCATGCCTGCCAACCTGATCTCCAAAGCCGACATGAAGAAGCTCGCGGCCGAAGCCTCGGGCATCAACATGCCGGGCGGCCAGCCCCGCGTGAAGGAAGTGACCAACCGCCTTCTCTATCGCCTGATGCAGGTGATCGACGAATGCGATGTCTCCATGGATGAGTTCTGGGCCGCTGTCGGCTTCCTGAGCCAGACTGCGAAGAACAACGAGCCGGGCCTCATGGTCCCCGGTGTCGCCCTGGAGCATTTCCTCGACCTCAGGCTCGATGAGGCCGAACGCCTCGCGGGCATCAAGGGTGGCACGATGCGCACCATCGAAGGCCCGCTCTATGTCGCCGGCGCGCCGCTTACCAAGGGCGAGGCCCGCATGGATGACGGGACCGATCCCGGCGAAGTGATGTTCATCTCCGGCCAGGTGCGTGACGAGAATGGCAATGTCGTGCCGGGCGCGATTGTCGATCTCTGGCACGCCAACTCCAAGGGTGGGTATTCCTTCATCGATGGCGAGCAGGCCCCCTTCAACCTGCGCCGCCGCATCGAGACCGATGCGCAGGGCCGCTATCTCGCCCGCACGATCGTGCCGAATGGCTATGGCTGCCCGCCGGAAAGCTGCACGCGCACGCTGATGAACGCGCTGGGACGCCATGCCGAGCGCCCCGCCCATGTGCATTTCTTCGTGACCGCGCCGGGCTTCCGCAAGCTCACCACGCAGTTCAACTTCACGGGCGACAAGTATCTCCACACCGATTTCGCCTTCGGGACCCGTGACGAACTCATCGTGACGCTCGAGCGCGTGACCGATGCCGACGAAATCCGCAAGGCGGGTGTGAACCGCCCCTTCGCCCGCGCCAGGTTCGACATCGCGCTGGTGCGCGACAAGACCGGCGCGCCGACGACGATCGTCGACCGCGAGCATGTGATCGCCGCCTGACGCGAAACCCGTGGAGCCGCTCGAAGCGGCTCCCGCTCCAAGCCATTCCCAAGGGAGAACGACCATGTCTGAGGCGATGATCGCACGGCTCGAAGCTTCGGTGGAACACAACGAGGCCACCGGCAATTTCCGCTGCAAGCGGGATATCTTCACCGATCCCGAATATTTCGAACTCGAAATGAAATATATCTGGGAAGGAAACTGGGTTTATCTCGCCCATGAGAGCCAGATCCCCAACAACAACGATTACATCACGGGGTATATCGGCCGCCAGCCGATCGTGATCTCGCGGGATCGCACCGGAAAGCTCCACGCCTTCCTCAATGCCTGTTCGCATCGTGGCGCGATGATCTGCCGGCACAAGCGGGGCAACAAATCGACCTATACATGCCCCTTCCATGGCTGGACCTTCAACAACACCGGCAAGCTGCTGAAGGCGAAGGATCCGGATGGCGCGGGCTATCTCGAGAGCTTCAACAAGAATGGCAGCCACGACCTGCAGAAGCTTGCACGCTTCGAGAGCTATCGTGGCTTCCTGTTCGGCTCGCTGAGCTATGATGTGGTCTCGCTCGAGGAATATCTCGGCGAAGCCCGGAAGATCATCGATCTGATCGTCGATCAGTCGCCGGAAGGTCTTGAG
>JADCCH010000004.1 GCA_020252865.1 Methylobacterium sp. | reverse complement strand
TCCCCATGTCCGATCCCATCGTCACGCGCTTCGCGCCCTCACCCACGGGGTTTCTTCATATCGGCGGGGCGCGCACGGCGCTTTTCAACTGGCTGCTCGCACGCCGCCATGGCGGGAAGATGCTGCTGCGCATCGAGGATACCGACCGCGTGCGCTCCACACCCGAGGCGATCGACGCGATCATCGACGGCCTGAAATGGCTGGGCCTCTTCTGGGATGGGGATGTCATCTACCAGTTCGCCCGCGCCCCGCGGCACAAGGAAGTGGCCGAGGCGATGCTCGCCAATGGCCGCGCCTACAAATGCTACGCGACATCCGAGGAACTCGAGGCCATGCGCGAAGCCGCGAAGGCGGCGGGCAAGCCGATGCGCTATGACGGCCGCTGGCGCGACAAGGGCCCGGAGGACCACGCGAAAGCAGAGGCCGAGGGCCGGAAACACGTGATCCGCCTGAAGGCGCCACTCGGAGGGCAGACCATCGTGCAGGATCTCGTGCAGGGCACGGTGACCTGGGACAACGAGAACCTCGACGACCTCGTGCTCCTGCGTTCGGACGGCACGCCGACCTACATGCTCGCGGTGGTGGTGGATGACCACGACACAGGCGTGACGCACATCATCCGCGGCGATGATCACCTGACCAATGCCGCGCGCCAGACACAGATCTACGAGGCGAATGGCTGGAAGGTGCCGCAGATGGCGCATATCCCGCTGATCCACGGGCCGGATGGGGCGAAGCTCTCCAAGCGCCATGGTGCGCTGGGTGTCGATGCCTATCGCGCGCTGGGCTACCTGCCGGAGGCGCTGCGGAACTATCTCGTGCGTCTGGGATGGGCGCATGGCGACCAGGAGATCTTCTCGACCGACGAGATTACCGCCGTGTTCGACCTCAGGAATGTGGGCCGTTCGCCCGCGCGTTTCGATTTCGCCAAGCTCGAGAGCATCAACGGTCATTACATGCGCAAGACGGATGACGCAGCGCTGCTCGCTGCCCTGCGTCCCGTTCTGGCTCATGTCGAGGGGGGCGAGGCGATCAGCGCCGCGCTGACAGCGGAAAAGGAAGCGCAGTGGATCGCGGCGATGCCCGGCCTGAAAGAGCGCGCGAAGACACTGGTGGAACTCATTGATGGATCGCGCTTTCTCTTCGCTGAGCGTCCGCTCGTGATGGATGAAAAGGCGCGCGAGATCCTGGCCAGGGATGGCAAGGCAATCCTCGCGCGGCTGCTCGCGCGCCTCGAGGCGGTTCCGATGTGGGAAACCGCAAGCCTGGAGGAAGCGGTGCGTGCGGAAGCCGAATCCAGCGGCCTGAAGCTCGGCGCGCTGGCCCAGCCCCTGCGCGCCGCCCTCACCGGGCGGGCGACCTCACCGGGAATCTTCGAGGTTCTCGTGGTGCTTGGCCGCGAGGAATGCCTCGGTCGATTGCGGGATCAGGCCGCATGACAGAAACGTGGGGGAATGCACATCTTGTGGCAGCCCCATGCGACAACACGCGGCATCATCCTGAAGCCCAACTTGACAGGCCGGGTGGTTTGTTTACGCCTCCATCGTAGGGTCTTGCGGCAGCGCAACATAGGGCGGCGAGACTAGGAATTGATGGCCGGGACGCGGGGATGCAGCCGGCCAAGCGAAACAGAAGGGAGGGTGCCGTGACAGCCCATTCGATGACCTTGAAAATGGACGACAAGGTATTGGACCTCCCGGTGCGAGCCGGCACGATCGGTCCGGCCGTGGTGGATATCGGCAAGCTCTATGCGAGCACCGGCATGTTCACCTACGATCCGGGTTTCACCTCGACGGCGGCCTGCGAATCGAAGATCACCTATATCGACGGCGACGAGGGTGTGCTGCTCTATCGCGGCTACCCTATCGAGCAGCTTGCCGAGCATGGCGACTTCCTCGAGACCTGCTACCTGCTGCTTTACGGCGAACTCCCCACCATCGCTCAGAAGAACGACTTCGTGAGCCGCGTCACCCGCCATACCATGGTGCATGAACAGATGGCCCGCTTCTTCCAGGGCTTCCGCCGCGACGCGCACCCGATGGCCGTGATGGTCGCCTCCGTGGGCGCGATGTCGGCGTTTTATCACGACTCCACCGACATCTCGGACCCGTATCAGCGCATGGTGGCGTCCATCCGCATGATCGCGAAGATGCCGACGCTGGCGGCGATGGCCTACAAATACTCCATCGGCCAGCCCTTCGTGTATCCGCAGAACGCGCTCGACTACACCTCGAACTTCCTGCGCATGTGCTTCTCGGTGCCGTGCGAGGAATACAAGGTGAACCCGGTGCTGAGCCGCGCGCTCGACCGCATCTTCATCCTGCATGCCGATCACGAGCAGAACGCCTCGACCTCCACCGTGCGCCTCGCCGGTTCCTCGGGGGCGAACCCGTTTGCCTGCATCGCGGCCGGCGTGGCCTGCCTCTGGGGCCCGGCCCATGGTGGTGCCAACGAAGCCGCCCTGCAGATGCTGCAGGAGATCGGCCATGTGGACAATATTCCGAAATACATCGCCAAGGCGAAGGACAAGAACGATCCGTTCCGCCTGATGGGCTTCGGCCATCGCGTCTACAAGAACTACGATCCGCGCGCGAAGATCATGCAGAAGACCTGCCATGAGGTTCTCGCCGAACTCGGCATCAAGGACGATCCGCTGCTCGACGTGGCCGTGGAGCTTGAGCGCATTGCGCTGTCGGACAGCTATTTCATCGAGAAAAAGCTCTATCCGAACATCGATTTCTACTCAGGGATCACGCTGAAGGCGATGGGCTTCCCCACCGACATGTTCACGGTGCTCTTCGCGCTGGCGCGCACCGTGGGCTGGATCGCCCAATGGAAGGAAATGATCGAGGATCCCTCGCAGCGCATCGGCCGCCCGCGCCAGATCTATACCGGCGCGCCGCTCCGCGATTACACCCCGGTGGCCCAGCGCCGCTGAGCGGGTGTTCCCGGTCTGGAATGAAAAAGGGCGCCTTTTCGGGGCGCCCTTTTTCATTTCGGCAAGCGCTTTGATGGCACCCAGCAATAGCCATCGGGATCGAGAATGAAGCATTCCCGCAGGCCGTGGGGACGATCAAGTGTTTCGCGCAGGACCATGTCGCCGCGGTCCAGCGCCTTTGCCTCGGCCTGATCCGGGTCGCATTCGAAGAGGCGCAGTTCAATGCCGGCACCCCGTGCCCCCGCTTCGGGGAGCAGGGAGGGCAGCGGGTGCTCCGCGTAGACCGCATCCTCATGGATCTGGATCAGGACCGAGCCCAGCCGGAACAGGCCATAGCCATCGCCCAAACGGATCTGCGTGAAGCCGAGCACCTCGACCAGAAAGGAAGCGGTCCGC
>JADCCH010000392.1 GCA_020252865.1 Methylobacterium sp. | reverse complement strand
GCCCGGTTGGAGCTCATTCCGGGCGTGCAGGTGGCCATCACGCGCGAGGCGGCCGCAGCCGAATTCGAATTGCCGCCCGATCGCCTCGGCGATGTCGTGGTGATCTCGACACGGCATGTCACGCTCGGCACGGCACCGGAGAAGCACGATCTTTCGGGCCTCACGGAGCCTTTGCGAAGCCATGGGGGCCTCACCGAGCAGCGCGTCCCGATGATCTCGAACCGGAAGCTCGCGATCCCCGCGGGGCATCGCCTGCGGACCTTCGATGCCTTCTGGGTCGCACTCAATTGCGTGGAGGCCTGAGCCATGCCGATCATGCCCAAACTGCCGGCGCGCAAGGAAGCGATGCGGATCGCGGGCAAGTTCGTCTCCACCGATGACGTGATCGAGGTGAAGAACCCCTTTGATGGCTCGCTCGTCGGTACCGTGCCGATGGCGCGGCCCGAGCATGTGCGCGAGGCCTTCCGGAAGGCGAGGGACTTCAAGCCGAAGCTCTCGCGCTACGAGCGCCAGCAGATCCTGCAGAAGACCGCGCAATTGCTGCTCGATCGCCGCGAGGAATTCGCACGCCTCATCTCGGCGGAATCGGGGCTGTGCTGGAAGGATGCGATCTACGAATCCACCCGCGCCTATGATGTCTGGTCCTTCGCGGGCCAACTTGCCATCAAGGATGATGGCGAGCAATTCTCCTGCGACATCTCCCCCAACGGCAAGGCGCGGAAGATCTTCACCACGCGCGTGCCGCTGCTGGGCGTGATCTCGGCGATCACCCCGTTCAACCATCCGCTGAACATGGTCAGCCACAAGCTCGCCCCGGCGATCGCCACCAATAATCGCCTCGTGCTGAAGCCGACGGAGCTCACGCCGCTGACGGCGCTGGCCCTGGCGGATGTGCTCTACGAGGCCGGCCTGCCGCCGGAAATGCTCTCGGTCGTCACCGGCAATCCGCGCACCATGGGTGACGCGATGATCACCGATCCGGCGGCGGATCTCATTACCTTCACCGGTTCGGTGCGCGTCGGCAAATACATCGCCGAGAAGGCGGGCTATCGGCGCATCGTGCTCGAACTTGGTGGAAATGATCCGCTGATCGTCATGGAGGATGCCGACCTCGACAAGGCCGCAGAGCTGGCGGTGCAGGGTGCCACGAAGAACTCCGGCCAGCGCTGCACGGCCGTGAAGCGCATCCTCTGCGTCGAGAGCATCGCCGATGAATTCGTGAAGCGCGTCGTTGAGAAGGCATCGAGGTTGAAATGCGGCAACCCCGCCGATACCGAGGTCGATCTCGGCACGGTGATCAACGAGGGCGCGGCGAGGCTTTTCGAAGCGCGTGTGAAGGACGCGGAAAGCCAGGGCGCCGAGGTGCTTTACGGTCATCCCCGTGAGGGCGCGCTCTTCCACCCGACGGTGGTGGATCGTGTTCCCTTCATGGCCGAACTCGTGCATGAGGAAACCTTCGGTCCGGTCATCCCGGTCATCCGTGTGCCGGACAACATGGATGAGATCATCCGTATCTCGAATTCCACGGCTTATGGCCTGTCTTCCGGCGTGTGCACGAACCGCATCGATTACATCCAGCGCTTCATCGCGGAACTCGATGTCGGCACGGTCAATGTCTGGGAAGTGCCGGGCTATCGCATCGAGATGAGCCCCTTCGGCGGCATCAAGGATTCCGGTCTCGGCTACAAGGAAGGCGTGTGGGAAGCCATGAAGAGCTTCACCAATGTCCGCACCTGGTCGATGCCCTGGAGCGCATGAGAAGCCTGCATAGCGAGGTGCAGATACCGTTTCGGCTTGTCATGGGACCGGGTTTGCGCTGCAATGTAAATTGGAGCCTGAGGGACGGGAAGCGCCCCTCAAGAGGACAGGGAGAATACAATGAAACAGGGTTGGCTGGCCGGCGTGGCGATGGGCCTCGTTTTGGCCATGGGGTGGAGCAGCGCGGCAGACGCGCAGGGTCGCACCCGTGTGACGGTCTATACGGCATTGGAGAACGACCAGCTCCAGCCGTTCAAGCAGGCGATCGAGGCCGATGTGCCGGATGTTGAAATTTCCTGGGTGCGTGACTCGACAGGCGTGATCACCTCGCGCTTCCTCGCCGAGAAAGACAACCCGCGCGCCGATATCGTGCTGGGCCTCGCCGCCACCTCTCTGCTGCTCTTCGAGAAGATGAACCTGCTCGAGGAATACAAGCCTGCGGGCGCCGATGCGCTGAAGCCGGCCTATCGCGACACTTCCGGCCCCTATACCTGGACCGGCATGGACGCCTTCCTCGCGGTCGTCTGCTTCAATACGGCGGAAGCCGCGAAGGAAAAGGTGGCAGCGCCCACCTCGTGGATGGATCTCACCAAGCCCGAGTTCAAGGGCAAGATCGTGATGCCGCACCCGGCCTCCTCGGGCACGGGCTATCTCAAGGTCGCGGCCTGGCTGCAGATCATGGGTGAGCAGGCCGGCTGGGCCTATATGGACAAGCTCCACGACAACATCGCCGTCTACACCCATTCGGGCTCGGCACCTTGCGTGCAGGCCGCCAAGGGCGAGCGCATGGTGGGCATCGGCTTCGACATGCGCGGCGCGCGCGAGAAGACGCAGGGCGCGCCGATCGACCTCATCCTGCCGAAGGAAGGCGCGGGCTGGGATATGGAAGCCACGGCCATCGTGAAGGGCACAAAGAACCTCGCTGCCGCGAAGAAGGTGGCGGATTGGGTGGCCACGAGGAAGGCCAACGAACTCTATGGCAAGTATTATGCCCTCGTCGCCCATCCCGATGTGAAGAGCGCCCCGCCGAACTACCCGGCCGATGCCGAGGCCAAGATGGCGAAGAACGACTTCACCTGGATGGCCGAGAACCGCGAGCGCATCCTCGCGGAATGGACCAAGCGCTACGACAGCAAGGCAGCGCCGCGCTAAGCGAAACGGAAAAGGCCTGGCATGCCTCCTGCATGCCGGTCATTCCAGTTCTCGCGCCTCCGGGGGGCTCATGCCGAACCATGCCGCAATGACATCCGAGGCGCCCCGCGCGCCCGAACGGGTATTCCTGTCCATCCGCAGCCTCACGAAGAGTTTCGGACAATTCCAGGCCTTGAAGTCCATCGATCTCGAGATCGGGGAGGGGGAGTTTGTCTGCTTCCTCGGCCCTTCGGGCTGCGGAAAGACCACGCTCCTGCGGGCCATTGCGGGCCTCGACCGGCAATCAAGCGGCAATATCATGCTCCGCGGGAAGGATGTCTCGAACGCGCCGCCCTCGGCGCGTGATTTCGGCATCGTGTTCCAGTCCTATGCCCTGTTCCCGAACCTCACGGTTTCGGACAATGTGGGCTATGGCCTCGTGAACCAGAAGAAGCCGCGCGAGGTGATCGCCGCGCGCGTCTCCGAACTGCTGGTGCTGGTCGGCCTGCCCGATCAGGCCGCGAAATATCCCGCCCAGCTTTCCGGCGGCCAGCAGCAGCGCGTGGCGCTCGCCCGTGCGCTCGCGACCTCGCCGGGGCTTCTGCTTCTGGATGAACCGCTTTCCGCGCTTGATGCGCGCGTGCGCCTGCGCCTTCGCGAGGAAATCCGCGCGCTGCAGCGCCGTCTCGGCGTCACCACCATCATGGTCACACATGATCAGGAGGAGGCGCTCTCCATGGCCGAGCGCATCGTGGTGATGAACCACGGCGTGATCGAGCAGGTCGGCACCCCGGAGGAGGTCTATGCGCGGCCGAAAACCGCCTTCGTCGCGGATTTCGTGGGCCGGATGACTTTCCTCACGGGCGTGAGGGAGGGGCCGGCCCTCGTGCGCGTCGGAGATCAGGCCCTGCGCGTCGCCGATGCGCCGGGCTTCGCTCCAGGAGAGAAGGTGGAAATCGGCCTCCGGCCCGAGGCCGTGCGTTTCGCGGAAAGCGCTGCCGGGGAGAACCGGCTGGCGATGCGCATCACCGATCTTGAATATCTCGGTTCGTTCGTGCGCGCGAAGCTGCAAGGCGAGGGCGCCTCGCCGCTCATACTGCTCGCGGATCTGCCATTCAACGTGATGCAGGATCGCGCCTATGCGCCGGGGCAGGCGGTGATCGCCGAATTGCCGGCCAGCGCCCTTCGCATCTTTCCTGCCCGGCCATGAGCGCGAATTCCGCCTTTCTCACGCGGGATCGCGAGGCGTGGGTCGCAACAGCGTTGCTCGCCGGTCTGGCCTTCGTTCTGGTGCTGCTGATTGCGGTGCCGCTGTGGTCGCTGCTGTCGAAATCCGTGCAGAACAGCAACGGGCAATTCGTGGGCCTTGCCAATTTCGCGCGCTACATCGCCACGCCGGCGCTCGTGGCCTCCTTGTGGAACTCCATCTGGGTCTCCAGCCTCGTCGCGCTGATCGTGGTGCCGCTGGCCTTCCTCTACGCCTATGCGCTCACGCGCAGCCGCATGCCCGGGCGCGGGCTGTTCATGGCCGTGGCGATGACGCCGCTTTTCGCGCCCTCGCTGCTCTCGGCCATCTCGCTCATCTACATCTTCGGCAATCAGGGCTTCCTGAAGAGCTGGCTTTTCGGCGCGAGCATCTACGGCCCGGTGGGCATCGTCCTGGCGGAGGCGGTCTATTGCTTCCCCCATGCGCTGATGATCCTTGTGACGGCCCTGCGCCTCGCCGATGGCCGCCTCTATGAGGTCGCGGAGGCCCTGGATACCTCGAAATCCCGCGTTTTCTTCACGGTCACGCTGCCTGGGGCGCGTTATGGCCTGATCAGCGCGATTTTCGTGGTGTTCACGTTGGTGATCACCGATTTCGGTATCCCCAAGGTGATCGGCGGGCAGTTCAACGTTCTCGCGACGGATGCCTACAAGCAGATCGTGGGGCAGCAGAATTTCGAGATGGGCGCGGTGGTGGGCCTCATCCTGCTTCTGCCCGCGATCCTTGCCTTCATCGTGGACCGCAAGGTGCAGAAGAAGCAGGTGGCCTTGCTCTCGGCGCGCGCCGTGCCCCATGAACCGAAGGCCAATGCGAGGCGCGACGTCATGCTGCTCGCCTTCTGCCTCCTGGTCGGCGGGGTGCTGATCGGAATGCTCGGCGTGGCGATCTGGGCGAGCTTCATCCGCTACTGGCCCTACAATCTCACCTTCACGCTGAACAACTACAACTTCGCCAATTTCGATCCGCAGGGCTGGGGTGCCTATCTCACCTCGCTGAAGATGGCGGGCCTCACCGCGATTTTCGGCACGGCGATCGTGTTCACCGGCGCCTATCTGGTGGAAAAGACCAAGCCCGCGCCAGCGCTTCGCGGCTTCGTGCATTTCCTGGCGATGCTGCCCATGGCCGTGCCGGGGCTGGTGCTGGGCCTTGGCTATGTGTTCTTCGTGAATGCCCCCTGGAACCCGCTGAACATCTTCTATGGCACGCTGACGGTGCTTGTGGCCAACACCATCGCGCATTTCTATACGGTCGCGCATATCACCGCCGTGACCCAGCTGAAGCAGATCGACGCCGAGTTCGAGAGCGTTTCCGCCTCGCTGAAGGTGCCTTTCTGGATGACCTTCCGGCGCGTGACCGTGCCGATCTCTATGCCTGCGGTGCTCGATATCGCTGTTTATCTCTTCGTGAATGCGATGACGACCGTCTCCGCCGTG
>JADCCH010000391.1 GCA_020252865.1 Methylobacterium sp. | reverse complement strand
TGACTGACCCCAAAACCAGTCGGCAATCCAGCCACACACTCTGCGGTTACCCGCTCCGCCTAAACTGAGCTACAGGACTGTGTAACATTTTTCTTGAGCGCCTTAAAAAATAATTTAATATCAGATAATTACAAACGTGGCCGCGCAATCCTCTCCTGGGCACCACATTTGGCCTGCTGCCGGTTTCATGGACGCACAGTTAAGCTAATCCGTCCTTCCGCTCGAACTCATCCGGGCTGAGATAGCCGATGGTCGAGTGCCTGCGGACGGCATTGTAGAACCTCTCGATGCAGTCGAACACATCCGCCCGGGCCTCGTTGCGCGTCCGGTAGACCCTGCCCCTGATCCGCTCGGTCTTGAGCGAGGAGAAGAAGCTCTCCATGGCGGCGTTGTCCCAGACATTGCCGGATCGGCTCATCGAGCATTGCACACCATTCTCGGCCATCAGCTTCTGGAACTGCTCGCTGGCATATTGGCTGCCCTGATCCGAGTGGTGGAGTAGTGCGTCGGGCTTGCCCCTGCGCCAGATCGCCATGATGAGCGCGTCGGTGACAAGTTGAGCCGTCATCTCCGCCTTCATTGACCAGCCCACCACGCGTCGGGAGAACAGGTCGATGACGGCGGCCACGTAGAGCCAACCCTCGGCGGTCCAGATGTAAGTGAAGTCTGCGATCCAGCGCTGGTTCGGCCGCTCGGCGTGGAACTCACGGTCGAGCGTGTTCGGTGCGATCGTCGAACGCGGCCCTTCATCCTTCGGAAGACCACGTCGGCGCGGCCTCGCACGCAGCGCCTGCGCCTTCATCAGCCGCTCGATGCGATGCAGGCCGCAGTGATCCCTGCCGCAAGCACGTCGCGCCAGACCCGCCTTGCACCATAGGTGCGGGCAGAACCGATAAAGCTCTCCCGCACCTTCGCACCGATCTCTTCATCGTCGCGGCTACGCTTGCTCGGCGCTCGGATAAGCCAGGCGTGGAAGCCCGACCGCGATACGTCCAGCGCTTCGCAAAGCCATGCCCAGCCCTTGCCGACAGTCGTTGCACGGCAACGACGAGAGGGGCCAGATCCCCCGGTGCTTCGCAATGAACGCGAACCTCATGTCACGTCCCTCGCGAAGCAGGCTGCGGCCTTTTCCAGGATGTCGCGCTCCGCCTTGAGCTTGGCGACTTCCCGCCGCAGCTTCTCGATCTCGAGCTGCTCGGGCTTCATCTGGCCATGCCCGGGGAAGGTCTGCCCTGGATCGGCGGCCAATTCCTTCACCCATTTGCGAAGGACATTCCCGTGAACATCCAGATCGCGCGCCGCCTGGGCGACGCTCACATCGCGTTCCCTGATCAGGCGAACCGCCTCGACCTTGAACTCACGCCCAAACCATCTTCGCTGCATATGCCACCTCCCGCTTCATGGAACACCTAAACTCGGTGTCCAGAAAACCGGTAGCAGTGCAGATACGGGCGGAACGAACGTCAAGCTGCAGGAGGTCAGAGGGGCCATGTCAGGCCCATGCCGCATCCATAAGGTTTGTCGATATCAGGGCGGAAGGGCTGTTCCAGCGATTTCGCGGATGTCGGCAATGACCTGTGCCGTTAGCATTTCGTGCGCGCCTTCATAGATCACCAGCCGCATCGGGCCGGCTTCACGAAGGAAATGCACCGGTTGCTTCGATGCAAGAGGTTGTTCCGCCCCGCCCGGTGCAGAGCGTCGCAAAAGGGCAAGGATTTCCGGAGCCGAGATGACCTTGGCGGGCTCCCATTGCGACGCGACCCGATTGAAGAAGTCGATGGAATGGGTGATCGGCGTGGCCCCACGCCAGCCGTCGTGAATTCCCGCGTAAAGGCGAATGACCGGGTAATTGCCATGCCGGACAATGGCCATATGCGCGGGCGAGCGGCGGAGCGCTTCGCTGACGTTCAACTGATCCTTGCTGCCGGTGCAGCGCTCGATCCCCTCAGCATAGCGGGTCCCCGCCTGCTCCCGATGCCAGGCCACCAGATCGGTGATGCCAGCCCAGGCGAAAACACCGCGAACCGGCATGGTGCTGCCGAGCAGGAAGCAAAGCGCGGAAAAGCCGCCGCCTGATTCGCCAACCACGAAGATTGCATCCTCAAGCACAGGTCCATTCTGGCGTGCATGACGGATTGCGACCTCGATCGCGGCGATCACGCGTTCTCCGCAACATCCATCGGGGTTTCCGTTTGGACCAAGCAAGGCAGGGCGAATGTAGTTCCACCCGGCGCGGCGCACGGCGGTGACCAATGCCTCCGGCTGGCCGGAAAGCTGGGTTTCGGCGGTCATCCACGAATGCAAGTCCACGACAAGCGGCGCAAGGCGCTGGGCCGGAACATGCCGCGCCTTTTGAGCCGGGGCCATTTCGCCCGCGGGAATGTCAGTTCCCTCGAAGGGCAGGCGCAACGCATTTTCGACACGCTCGGCAAGGGCAAACCGGCCGCCGCGATCGATGCCGAGCCATGCGATCCCGCCGGCTGCAACGAGCATGAATAGAATAACCAGCAGGCCAAGCCTGATCCTCAAGAATCGCTCCTCCGATCCTGGCCCCCGGTTGTCCCTCGGTCAAAACGAGAGTCCTTGGGGTTGATGGGGTTCGCATCGGTGTGGGACCTTTGCCCTGGTCGCGTGGCCCTGAGCTTGTTCAAGCGACTGCGCGTTCAGCGCTGTGCGGGTGATGCTTTGGGCGCCGCCGGGCGGGTTGCCGGGGCGGCACCTGCCTGGCTGCGCAGGCCGCGCACCATCGTGAGATTCGCAGTGATGCGCGGATCGGCATTCGGCATGCTCGCGGCGCGGGCCAGCATTTCCTCGGCCTTGGCGACATCGCGCGTCAGCAGGTAGGAGAGGCCAAGATTCGAGAGCACGCTGGGGTTATCCGGCACGATCTTGAGGGCTTCGGCGTAGAATTCCCGGGCCCGGCTGTGCTGGCCCATCTGGTCCGACACCACACCCTGGCTCGACAGCACCCGCCAATCCGGGCGGTCAGCCGAATGCGCCTGGCTCAGCACACGCATCGCCTCATCGAAACGGCCGACATCGCCCAGCGCCCGGCCATAGGCGGCGGCCACTTCCTTGTCGCCCACATTCACGATCGAGGCGCGTTGCAGCACCGCAGCCGCCTGCTGGAACTGGCCGCGAGCCCTCAGGGCGCCGCCATAGGCAATGGAAACAGCCTTGTCGCCAGGATTGGCATCATAGCGGAGAGCGAGGCTCTCGATATTCGCAGTTCCGGCCTCGGCCGGCGCGCTTGGCCTGCCCACATCGCGCAGCGATCCGGTGAACTGGCCAAGCTGGCTGGAACACCCGCTGGCGGCCAGGGCGATGGCGAGAGCCGGCAGGATGGCGCTAAAATGGCTCTTCACCGCGCGCGAAGCGGCGCCTCTTTTGCCGGGCATGATGGGCCCCATCCGGTTCGGCATTGAAAATTTCCTTCCAGCGGGGGTGGCGCGAGACTTTCATCTTCCGGACGCGCGCTGCCCACTTCACGGCTCAGGAATAACTGGTTAACCCTAATCTGCGGTTAAGAAGCCTGATCCTTTCCGGATTCCCGATCCCTCCAGCGATTGCAAAGCCTCATGAGCCAGCCCTCTTCCCTGCCTGTTCGCCTCGTCCATCTTGTCAGCGAGGCCGGCTGGCCCACCTTGCAGGAGACGCTGCCACCCATGGCACGCAGCTATGCGGCCAGCGTGGGCTTCAAGCCGATGGCGGGTCGCCTCCTTGTTCTTCCGGGAGAGACAGGCGCGGCCGGCGTTGCCCTGCTCGGCATCGGCAGCGATGAGGGCTTGGTCGAGCAGCCCTTCCTTCTGGGCAAGCTCGCGACCGATCTTCCCGCCGGGCTCTGGCGGGTGGAGGGCCGGATCGAGAACCCCACCCTCGCGCTCACGGGCTTCCATCTGGGACAATATCGCTTCGACCGCTTCAAGACGGTCGCGCGCGAGGCTGTTTCCCTCCAGCCCCTTGCCGGCGCGGATATCGCTCGCGCCCGGCTGGTCGCCGAGGCGGTTTCAGCGGGCCGCGATCTCATCAATCGCCCTGCGAATGACCTCACGACCGAAGCTCTGGCCCACGCCGCCCGCGAGCTGGGCGAGCGCTTCCGCGCCGAACTGCGCGAGATCGTCGGCGATGAATTGCTGGCCGAAAACCTGCCCATGATCCATGCCGTCGGTGCCGCTTCGGCGCATGCTCCCCGTCTCGTCGATCTGACCTGGGGTGATCCGCGCGCCCCCAAGGTCACCCTCGTGGGCAAGGGCGTGGTGTTCGATACGGGCGGGCTGAACCTCAAGCCCGAGAATTCCATGCTGCTGATGAAGAAGGACATGGGCGGCGCCGCAGCCGCCCTGGCCGCAGCCGAGATCATCATGGGCCTGCAACTGCCGGTGCGGCTGCGGGTCCTTCTCCCGATTGTCGAGAATTCGGTTTCCGCTCCGGCCTTCCGGCCCGGAGACATCTATCGTTCTCGCGCGGGGACCACGATCGAGATCGGCAATACCGATGCCGAGGGCCGACTGATCCTCTGCGATGCGTTGACCCTGGCGGACGAGGAGAAACCCGATCTTCTTTTCAATTTTGCCACGTTGACCGGGGCTGCCCGCGTGGCGCTGGGGCCGGATCTTCCGCCTTTCTTTACCGATGACGACGAACTGGCCGATGCAATTTCTCGCATCGGGCGGGTCGAGAATGATCCGGTCTGGCGTCTTCCGCTCTGGAAACTCTATCGCACGATGCTCGATTCGAAATCGGCCGATATCAACAATGTTTCCTCCGGAGGCTTCGCCGGAGCCATTACGGCAGCTGTTTTCCTGAGGGAATTCGTCCGGAATACGCGTTCCTACGCCCATTTCGACATTTATGGCTGGACGCCGACAGCCCGCGCCGGGCGCCCGGAAGGCGGCGAACCGCAAGCGGCCCGCCTTGCTGCGAAACTTGTCGAATTCTGGAATGATGTAAAGAAATGAGCAACAACAGAAACCACTAAAAGTTGCCTAAAGGCGCGGCAAGCTTCATAAATTCGTGTAGAAATACAGATTTGAAACGATCGCAGGATCGCGGTTGAAGCGATGTCAGAATGGCAGGGAATCCTTGATGAGCATGAAGCTCCGCCCCACACAGGCGCTGAAGCTTTGGCATGATGTTGGTTTGGATCTCGTCCGCGGCGCGGAAATGGATCTGACCGCTCGTCAGATGGTCGTGCTGCTGACCATCTACCTGGAGCCGCCGCCGCACACGGTGCGAGGCCTCGCCCAGAAGCTGGGTGTCACCAAGCCTGTCATCACGCGTGCGCTCGACGCGATGGGCGATCTCGATCTGGTTTCCCGCCGCCGCGATCCGGCAGACCGGCGCAGCGTTATCATCCAGCGCACGGTGCGTGGCTCTCTCTTTCTCGAGAGGATGTCCGATCTCATCCTGGTGCGTGCCGACCAACTGGCCCAGGACAACCCGTTGCGCTAAGCTGGCCTCCTGCCGCTTCGCCGGGTATGCCATGTCGAGCCACATTTCCGCCAGCCTTGATCCCCGTCGCCATGCCTTCCGCGAAGATCTCGCCGCAAATGCCTTGCGCGACATCGTTTTCGCGCCGCGATATGCTGATCCGCAGCCCATGCAGATCCGCGCCTCCAGCGCGCCGCTCCGCAAGGCGCCGAATGCGAGCCTCGGTTTCGAGACGGAACTGATCGCGGGAGAGATCTTCGAGGTCTATGACCGCGCTGCCGGTTTTGCCTGGGGGCAGGCGCGGCGTGACGGCTATGTGGGCTATTGTCCCGAAGAAGCCCTGGGCCCGCTCCTGCCGACCGCGACCCATCACGTGGCCGATCTGCGTGCTTTTCTCTACCCCGCCGCCAGCATGAAGGCGACGCCCCTGGGGTTCCTGCCCTATGGCGCGGAGATCGCCGTGCTGGAGCAGGAAGCCGGCTTCCTGCGCACACCGCTCGGGCATGTCTATGCGAAGCACCTGCGCCCGCTGGCCGAACGCCCGGATGATCCGGTTTCGGAAGCGGGGCGATTTCTGGGCGTGCCCTATCTCTGGGGCGGAAAATCGAGCCTCGGCCTCGATTGTTCCGGCCTCGTTCAAACCGTTTGTTCCGCCTGCGGAATTTTTGCCCCGCGTGACAGTGACATGCAGGAGCGCGAACTCGGCTCGCAGCTCACCATGCCCGCAGACCCCGCAACGCTGCCGCGTGGCGCGCTGTTGTTCTGGCCTGGACATGTCGCGCTGAGCCAGGGGGACGGGCAGATGATCCATGCCACATCGTTCTCGATGATGGTCATTTCCGAGCCGATCATCCCTGCCTTGCGGCGCATCGAGCAGCTGGGGCCTGGCCTTCGCTCGGTGCGGCTGTTGCCGGCGAGCCGAACGCCGCTCCCGGTGATGTGATCATCCCTGGCCTTTACCTCGATGGGAATCATGCGACACTTCCTCGAAATCAGGGAGGGGCTTGATGTCCCGCTGGCTGTCCGACTTCGGGCGCTGTGCCCGGTCTGCTTGTGCCGCCGCGTTTCTGGCCTTTGCCGGATATGCTCCCGCCAACGCGCAAGATTCAGATCTCTTCCCCAATACCGGGCCGGATGTGGATGTCGCGCTGGTGCTTGCGGTCGATATCTCCTTCTCGATGGATATCGACGAACTCAACCTGCAGCGCACCGGCTATATCGAGGCGCTGACTTCGCCACTGGTGCTCGATGCGATCCGCAAGGGCATGGTGGGAAAGGTGGCCGTCACCTATATCGAATGGGCCGGGGTCAATACCCGTCATGTGATCGCCGACTGGTCGATCATCGAGGATCAGGCCAGCGCCGAGGCCTTTGTGCAGAAGCTGCGCGAGGCGCCGATTCGCCGCGCGCGTCGCACCTCGGTGACCACCGCGATTGAATTCAGCATCGATCGCCTCAAGCAGGCGCAGGTGCGACCCATCCGTCGTGTCATCGACATTTCGGGGGATGGGCCGAACAACGAAGGCGGCCTCGTGACCCGCGCCCGCGATGCTGCTGTGGAGGCGGGCGTGGTGATCAATGGACTGCCCATCATCATCAAACGCGGCTGGTCCTCGCCCTATGACGTGGACAATCTTGATGATTACTACCGCGATTGCGTCATCGGCGGTCCCGGCTCTTTCATGCTCACGATCACGAGGAAAGACCAGTTCGCCCCGGCCATCAAGCAGAAGATCCTGCGTGAACTCGCAAGCCCCTCGCAAAGCGACATCACCGCCACGCCTGCGCGCGGCGAAACCGATTGCACCATGGGCGAGCGCCAGTGGCGCCAGCAATGGGAACGGAACTAGTGCCGCGAGGCTTCGCCCGCAGGTTTTTCAGGTGCCGCGAGGCTTCGCCCGCAGGTTTTTTAGGTGCCGCGAGGCTTCGCCCGCGCGGTATGCGTGGCATTGGCGGGGTCATCCGGCCAGACATGCCTCGGGTGGCGGCCGCGCATGTCGTTACGCACATCCGCCCATGAACCCGCCCAGAAGCGCGGCAAATCCTTTGTGATCTGGATCGGCCGATGCGCTGGCGAGAGCAGTTCCAGCGTCAGCGGCAGGCGGCCGCCCGCGATGGTCGGATGATGCTTCAGGCCGAAGAGTTCCTGCACACGGATGGGAAGCATCGGCGCGTTATCGCCGTCATAGGTGATCGCGTGGCTGTTCCCGGTTGGAGCGGTGAAATGGGTCGGCGCATCGGCCTCCAGCCTCTGGCGCGCCGACCATGGGATCAGCGCATCGAGAGCCGCACCGAGTGTCCCGGCATCGATCTGGTTGAGTGCCGTCTTGCCGAGAAGGAAGGGGGCGAGCCATTCGCCGACAGTTTCGGCCAAAGCCGCATCCGAGAGATCCGGCCAATCCGTCTGCCCCGCCTGCCGCAGGAAGCCCAGGCGGGCGCGCAACTGGTTCTGCGGCCTGCTCCAGCCGAGGCGATCGATTCCCGCTTGGGCCGCAGCTTCGGCGAGCACCCTCGCATTCTCTGGCGTCCCCTCCACGGGAAGTGTCGCGGAATCGAGCAACAGGGCATCGAGCCGTGTTTCTCGTCGCCGGCGCAAGGCACCCGCGCCCGGTTCGAAGCGCGTCACGTCCTGCATGGAGATCAGGTGTCCCAGAACAGTTTCGATCTCCGCGCGGGACAGCTCCGCACCGAGCGTGATCCGCGCCCGCGCCGCCGTGCCGGTGAGATCGGCCGCGACGAGATAGCCGGCCTTTGCCAGCGGATCCGTGGCGTCGAGCTGCGCCTGCCGGCCATTCGAAAGCGAGACCGCGCCATTGCCACGCGCCTTGCCTACGCGATCGGGGAAGGCGAGCGCCAGCAGCGCCCCGGCGGAAAGCACGGCATCTGCCCCGCGCGCGGGTTCCAGCTTTCTGGCCCGTTCGGCCCAGCGGAGCGCAAGGCTGCGCGCGGCCTGTGCCTTTGGGCTGCGTTCGGAGCGGAATCGTTCGAGCCGGCTCGCGGCATCGCTGACATTGCCGCCAAGGCCGCGTTCGGAAATGAGCGCGGCAAGGAGCGCGCCATCCTCCGCTTGCCCGCGCCGTGCGCTTTCGAGAACGAGGGCGGAAAGCCGCGGCTCCAGCGGCAATTCGCGCAAATGCCGGCCGCGCAAAGTGAGGCGGCCGGCCTCATCCAGCGCGCCGAGTTCCGTGAGGAGTTTTGTCGCCTCCCGCAACGCCGTTTTCGGCGGTGGATCGAGCAGCGTCAGGCTTGCGGGGTCGGTGATCCCCGCACCCGCGCAATCGAGCCGGAAACGTGAGAGATCGGCTTCAAGGATTTCCGGCCGGTTGAAAGGCGGCAGGCCCTGATCCTGCGCCTCATCCCAGAGCCGGATCGCCAGCCCTGGCTCGGTGCGCCCCGCGCGGCCCCGCCTTTGATCGGCGGAAGCACGCGAGACACGCACGGTTTCAAGCCGCGAAAGGCCGAGATCGGGCTCATGGCGCGGTACGCGGGCAAGGCCGGAATCGACGACGATCCGCACGCCTTCGATGGTGAGCGATGTCTCCGCAATGCTCGTTGCCAGCACGATCTTGCGACGCGCGGCCGGCGCGGGGCAGATCGCGGCATCCTGTCTTGCGAAATCCAGCGCGCCAAAGAGCGGGCAGAGATCGGTATCGGCCGGAAGTTTCGCCTCTTCCAGCAGGCGCGCGACGCGCTCGATCTCGCCCTGCCCGGGCAAGAAGGCGAGAATGGAGCCGCGCTCGCCGCGCAAGGCCGCGAGGATCGCGCCTGCCACCTGCTCCTCGATGCGCTTCGCCGCGTCGCGTCCCGTGTAGCGCGTCTGAACCGGGTAGGTGCGACCCTCGGAGCGAATGACCGGCGCATCGCCCAGCAGGGCCGAGAGGCGCTGGTCATCCAGTGTCGCGGACATCACGAGGAGCCGGAGATCAGGCCGCAGCGCGCCTTGCGATTCGAGCGCCAGAGCGAGGCCGAAATCGGCATCGAGCGAGCGCTCATGAAACTCGTCGAAGAGCACGGCGGCGAGGCCCGGCAAATCCGGATCATCCACCGCCATGCGGGCGAAAACACCCTCGGTGACGACGAGAATGCGGGTTTTCGCGCTGGATTTGCTCTCGAAACGGGTGCGCAGGCCTACGGTTTCGCCGAGATTTTCGCCAAGCAGGCTCGCCATGCGGCTGGCCGCCCCCCGCGCCGCGATGCGGCGCGGTTCAAGCACGAGGATCGTGCCATCCCCGCGCCAGGGCGCTTCGAGAAGGTCGAGCGGCACGCGCGTCGTCTTGCCCGCTCCGGGCGGGGCGACGAGCAGCGCGCGATTGCCGTTCAGAAGCGCCTGCCGCAGGCCCGGCAGCGCCTCCTCGATGGGCAGCGCTTCGAAGCGCGGGCGCATCAGCCGCCGATGCCGAAGGCCGCGAGCGTCGCCATGTTCACAAGGTCGCTGTCGCGCACATTGATCGGCGCGATCTGCACCGCTCGGTCCAGCCCGATGATGAGCGGCCCGATCACGGTGGAGCCGCCGAGTTCCTGCAGCATCTTCGTGGCGATCGCTGCGGAGTGGAAGGCCGGCATGACCAACACGTTTGCCGGGCCCGAGAGCCGGCAGAACGGATAGGCCGCCATGACTTCCGGGTTCAGGGCCACGTCGGCCCCCATCTCGCCGTCATATTCGAAATCGACGCGGCGGCGATTGAGGATCTCCACTGCCTCGCGCACACGCTCGGAGCGCTCGGATTCCGGATTGCCGAAGGTCGAGAAGGCGAGAAGGGCCACGCGCGGCGTGTAGCCCAGCCGGCGGGCCGCGCCAGCGGCTTCCACCGCGATATCCGCGAGTTCCTCGGCCGTGGGCATTTCGTGGATCGCCGTATCCGCGACCATCACGGTGCGCCCGCGCGCGAGCACCAGGCTCACGCCAATGGCGCGATGGCCGGGCTTGTCGGCAATGACGCGGCGGATTTCCGAAAGCGCGGCGGAGTAGTTGCGCGTCACGCCCGTCACCATCGCATCGGCATCGCCCAGAGTCACCATGGAGGCCGCGAAGGTGTTGCGGTCATTGTTGATCAGGCGCTGGCAATCGCGCTGCAGATAGCCGTTGCGCTGCAGTTTCTCGTAGAGGAACTGCGTGTAGGCCGCGTTGCGGGTGGATATCCGCGCATTGATGATCTCGATTCCGTCTTTCAGGTCGATGCCATTCTGCGCGGCCGTCTGCTGGATGCGATCCTCGCGCCCCACGAGGATGGCCGTGCCGAGATCCTGCGTCACGAAGCTCACGGCGGCGCGCATCACCGCCTCCTCCTCGCCTTCCGCGAAGACCACGCGCTTCGGGCGGCGACGCACCTGCTCGAAGACGCGCGCGAGGACGCCGGCGACCGGATCGCGGCGGGCAGAGAGCGCGCGCTCGTAATCCTGCCGGCTCTTCAGCGGCTTGCGGGCCACACCGGTTTCCATGGCCGCGACGGCCACCGCGCTCGAGATGCGTGCCATGAGGCGCGGATCGAACGGCACGGGTATGATGTAATCGCGCCCGAAGCGGGGACGGGAGCCGGCATAGGCGGCGGCCACCTCATCCGGCACATCCTCCCGCGCGAGTTGCGCGAGGGCCTGCGCTGCGGCGATCTTCATTTCCATGTTGATGGCGCTGGCCTGCACATCGAGTGCGCCACGGAAGAGATAGGGGAAGCCCAGCACGTTGTTGACCTGGTTCGGATAATCCGAACGGCCCGTCGCCATGATCGCATCCTGGCGGATGGCGGCCACTTCTTCCGGCAGGATTTCCGGGTCGGGGTTCGCCATGGCGAAGATGATGGGGTTGTCCGCCATGGAGGCGACCATCTCCTTCGTGAGCGCCCCCTTCTGCGAAAGGCCGAAGAAGGCATCCGCACCCTTCATCGCATCGGCAAGGCTGCGCGACGTGGTGGGCACCGCATGGGCGCTCTTCCACTGGTTCATGCCCTCGGCGCGGCCCTGGTAGATCACGCCCTTGGTGTCGCAGAGCATCACGTTCTCGGGCTTGAAGCCCATGGCCTTCAGCAACTCCACGCAGGCAATGCCCGCCGCGCCTGCGCCGTTGACCACAAGTCGCGTCGAATGGATGTCGCGGCCCGTGATTTCCAGCGCGTTCAGCAGGCCCGCTGCCGCGATGATCGCCGTGCCATGCTGGTCGTCATGGAAGACGGGGATATCCATCAATTCCTTGAGGCGCTGCTCGATGATGAAGCATTCCGGTGCCTTGATATCCTCGAGATTGATGCCGCCGAAGGAAGGGCCGAGGTAACGCACGGCGTTGATGAAGGCGTCGGCATCCTCGGTATCGACCTCGAGATCGATCGAATCGATGTCGGCGAAGCGCTTGAAGAGCACGCTCTTGCCTTCCATCACCGGCTTGGAAGCGAGCGCGCCGAGATTGCCGAGGCCGAGGATGGCCGTGCCATTCGAGATCACCGCGACCATGTTGCCGCGCGCGGTGTAATCATAGGCCGTGGCGGGGTCGGCGGCGATGGCCTTCACCGGCACCGCGACGCCGGGCGAATAGGCGAGCGACAGATCGCGCTGCGTCGCCATCGGCTTGGTCGGCACGACCTCGAGCTTGCCGGGCTTGCCGCGCGCGTGAAAATCCAGCGCTTCCTGGTCTGTGAAGGTGGGGCGCGTGTGGGGTCGCTTGTCGAATTCGCCGGGCATCGTCTTTTCTCGCTTGTCTTTCGGGCCCGGCTGTCCCTCGCAGCCGGCCGGCACGCTGCCGGATATTCACCCTTACGAAGGTTATCCCCAAGGCTCAAGCCAAGGGCAATCGAACATTCGCATCGGACTTTCGTGGATTTCCCCGGACATGCTAGGCCAAAGTGTCAGGAAGCCTTTCCCAAGAGCCCGTTTGCGATGCGCGACCCCGCTTTCGATCCTCCGCAGGAGCCCTACGAGGCACCGCCGCGCGACCCGAACGCGACCCCTTCGATGGCGCAATACATCGAGATCAAGGCCGCAAACCCGGATTGCCTGCTCTTCTACCGCATGGGGGATTTCTACGAGCTGTTCTTCCGCGATGCGGAAATCGCATCGCGCACGCTCGGGATCGTGCTCACCAAACGCGGCAAGCATGCCGGCGAGGATATCCCGATGTGCGGCGTGCCCGTCACGCGGTCCGATGAATATCTCCACCGGCTCATCGCCGCGGGCCATCGCGTGGCGATCTGCGAGCAGCTGGAAGACCCGGCGGAAGCGAGGAAGCGCGGCTCCAAGGCGGTGGTGCGCCGCGATGTCGTGCGCATCGTCACGCCCGGCACCATCACCGAGGATGGCTTGCTCGATGCGCGCCGCGCGAGCCTGCTCACCGCCATCGCCCGCCAGAAAGCCGGTGACGAGCAATGGGATTACGCGCTGGCCGCGGTTGATCTCTCCACCGGCGAAATCGTGGCGGGTCGCGTGGGTGAAGCCGATCTTGCCGGCGAAATCGCCCGGCTCGACCCGCGCGAGATGCTCGTGCCCGATGCGCTGCTGGAAGAGAAAAACCTCGGTGCTCTCTGGCATAATCCCGGTTTCGCCATCACCCGGCAGGCGCGCGACGGGTTCGACCCGGCTTCGGCCGAGCGGCGATTGCTCGATTACTTCGGTGTGGCCACGCTCGATGCCTTCGGCGGATTCTCCCGGCCGGAAGTTGCGGCGCTCGGGGCGCTGATCGCCTATCTGGACCGCACGCAGCTCGGCCAGCGCGCGCCGCTGATGGCCCCGCGCCGGCGCGCCTCCGTCGAGACCATGGCGATTGATGCCGCCACGCGGCTCAACCTTGAACTCACCCGCACGCTCGCCGGCGGGCGCGCGGGCAGCCTGCTTGCGACCATCGACCGGACGGTGACGGCGGCTGGCGGGCGGCTCCTCGCGCAATGGCTCGGGGCGCCGATCCTCTCTCGCGCGGTGATCGAGGCGCGGCAGGAAGCCATCGGTTTCCTGATCGAAAATTCCGATCGGCGACGCGCCTTGCGGGCTTCGCTCGGCGGGGCACCGGACCTCCTGCGCTCGCTGACGCGCCTCGCGCTCGATCGCGCCGGACCGCGCGATCTCCTGGCGATTGCCCGCGCCATTCTCGCGGCAGAGGAACTGGCGAGCGCGCTTCCCGCCGAGGTGCCGGCGCTCATCGCCGATGCACGCGAAGCGCTCGCGCGGGCACCCGGCGCGCTCGGTCGTCGCGTGGTGGCCGGGCTTGCGGAGGATTTGCCGCTCGTGCGGCGCGATGGCGGCTTCATTCGCGCCGGCTTTGACCCCGAACTCGATGAATGCCTCGCGCTGAAAACCGACAGCCGTGTCGTGATTGCCGGGCTGGAAACACGCTACCGCGAAGAAATTGATGCCCGCACGCTCCGCATCAAGCACAACAACCAGCTTGGCTACTTCATCGAAGTGCCACAGGTGGTGGGCGAAAGACTGCTCCAGCCACCGCATCAGGGCCAGTTCGTGCACCGCCAGACCATGGCCGGCACGATGCGCTTCACCACTACCGAACTCGGCGGGCTGGAGCGCAAGATCCTCGAAGCCTCGGATCGGGCGCTGAAATGCGAATTGCGCCATTTCGAGGCCTTCGCCGCAGCCCTTCTGGCCGAGGAGAAACCCCTGCGCCGCGTGGCGGAAGCGCTTGCGCAACTCGATTGCCTCGCAAGCCTCGCGGAACTGGCGGATCGGGAGAATTACGCGCGACCCGTCATCACCGAAGGGCTTGATTTCGAGATCGCGGGCGGACGCCATCCCGTAGTGGAAGCAGCCTTGCGCAAGGCGGGCGAGAGCTTCATCGCGAACCCTTGCGATCTCTCAGGCAGCGAGAAGGGCGGTCGCATCCTGCTCGTCACCGGCGCGAACATGGCCGGCAAATCGACCTATCTGCGCCAGAACGCGCTGATGGTGATCCTTGCGCAGATGGGAAGCTTCGTGCCGGCGCAAAGCGCCCGCATCGGCCTCGTGGACCGGCTTTTCTCCCGTGTCGGTGCCGCCGATGATCTCGCACGCGGCCGCTCGACCTTCATGGTCGAGATGGTCGAAACGGCGGCGATTCTCAACCAGTCCGGCCCACGCGCGCTGGTGATCCTCGATGAGATCGGGCGCGGCACCGCCACCTATGATGGTCTTTCCATCGCCTGGGCGGCCATCGAGCACCTGCACGAACAGAACCGATGCCGCGCGCTTTTCGCCACGCATTTCCATGAACTCACCGCGCTCGGGAGCCGCCTTCCGCGCCTCGCCCCGGTGACGATGAAGGTCACGACCTTCAAGG
>JADCCH010000390.1 GCA_020252865.1 Methylobacterium sp. | reverse complement strand
TTTTGCGGCCTCGTCCACGGCGAATTCGATGAATTCGACGGATTGCACGGGTGCCGCCGGCGGCATCGGCGCCGCGCCGGGCACGCGCTTGCCGGAGCGCCTCTCGGCCTGGTTCATCAGCCAGAGCAGCGAGCGATGCCCGTCCCGCGCAACGAGCCGCGCCGAGCCCGCGCGGAAACGATCGTTGAAGATCTCGAGGCTGAGGGGTCCCTGATAGCCCGTCGCGAGCAGGCAATCGAGGAAGCCTGGCAGGTCGAAATCGCCCTGTCCCGGCAGGCAGCGCCAGTGACGGCTCCAGGAGAGCGTATCCATCTGCAGTTTCGGCGCATCCGCCACCTGCACCAGCGCGATGCGGTCGCCGGGAATGCTGCGGATGCTCCCGATCTCCAGGCCACGCGAGAAGATGTGAAAACTGTCGAGAATGAGCCCGAGATTCGGCTGGTTGGCGCGCCGCACGATCTCCCAGGCATCGCGATAATCCCAGACATGCCGCCCCCAGGCCAGCGCCTCATAGCCCACGCGCAGGCCACGCCTCGCGGCGCGCTGGGCGAGTTCGGCGAAATCCTCCGCGAGGCGCGGGATGCCGCCCTCGGCCTCCGGCGAGAGACTGGAACAGACGAAGAGCAGGTCCGTGCCCAGTTCCTGCAACAGGTCGAACTTGCGCTCCGCGCGATCGAAGGTGCGGGCGCGGCGCGCGGCCGGCATTCCCTCGAAATCACGGAAGGGCTGGCAGGTGACGATCTTGAGCCCGAGATCCTCGCAGATCAAGCGCACCTCGGCCGGCGAGCCGGGATGGGCGATGAGATCGTTCTCGAAAATCTCGACCGCGCCGAAGCCGGCTTTCGCGATGGCCTCGAGCTTTTCGAGCAGGTTGCCCGAGATGCAGACGGTGGCGATAGAGGGGATCATGCGAGCCTCACCGATTGGCCGGTGGCGGCCGCCTGCCGGATCGCCTCGATGACGCGAAGGCTTTCGAGACCCTCGCGGCCGGGCACGAACGGCGGCTCGCCGTTACGGATGACGCGGCAGAATTGCGCGATCTGCGCGCGCAGGGGGTCAGCGGGCGGAAGGCTTTCGCGTTCGCCGACCATCGGCTGCCACCAGCTTTTCGTGGCCTTGTGGCGCCAGATCTCGAGGCGCGGCAGGCTGAGGGAGGCATCCCGCCCGCCGATCATCAGATAGGCTTCCCCGGTCGCGGGATAAGCGGGGTTCTCTGCGCTGGTGAGTTCCCAGCTCCAGGGCGCGGGGATGGCATCGGAGAGCGTGAAGGTCCCAAGCGCGCCATTCACGAAGCGCATCATCACGGCGGCGCTGTCCTCGACCGCGAAGCCGCGCTGCTCGTTGGCCGCAATCGCCCAGACCTCTGTGATTTCCCCGCAGAGATGACGGATGAGGTCGATCTCGTGGATGAGGTTGATGAGGATCGGCCCGGCGCCTGGCTCGCGCCGCCAGTTGACGTTGAAGTAACCGTCGGGCTTCGCGATCCAGAAGAAGCCGTGCACGGCAACAATCGGCCCCAGTTCCCCCGCCGCGATCTTCGCCCTGGCGCGCGTGATGATGGGGTTGTGACGGCGATGATGGCCTACGGCCAGCGGTACACCCGCCTTCTTTGCCGCGGCAACCAGTTCTTCGGCACCCGAAACCGTATCCGCGAGCGGCTTTTCGATCAGAACGGGGATGCCCGCCTCGATCACCGCGAGCCCGTGGGCGACATGCATCGCGTTGGGCGTAGCGACGATCACGCCATCCGGCTGGTCCGGGTCGGAGCCGTCGAAGCCGGCTTGCCATCGCCAACCCCGCTCGGCCGCCAGCGCGCGCGCTTCGGGCGAGGGGTCGATGATGCTGTGCAAAGCGGCGGACGGCGCGGCGAGGATATGCTCGATATGCCGCCGGCCAATCAATCCGGCGCCCATCACGGCCAGGCGCACCGGGGCTTCGCTCGTCATCAGCATGCCTCCGCCATCGCGCCGCCGAGGAAGAGCTGCGCCACGCGCGGATCATTCAGGATATCCCGTGCCGGACCCTGAAGGCGGGCGCGGCCTGTTTCCAGCACGAGCCCTTCATCGGAGATTTCCAGCGCCGAGCGGGCATTCTGCTCGACCATCAGGATGGTCACGCCCTTGTTCCGGAGCTCCTTCAGGATGCCGAAGGTTTCTTGAACCAGAAGGGGCGAGAGACCGATGGAGGGCTCGTCGATCAGGATCAGCTTGGGGTCGAGCAGCAGCCCGCGCATGATCTCGAGCTGTTTCTGCTGCCCGCCCGAGAGGGTGGAGGCCTGCCTGTCGGCCTTCTGTCGAAGCACGGGGAAGCGATCGAGCGCGGCCTCGATGCGGCTTTCCAGGTCGGTGATCTGCGGCCCCGCCGCCACCGCGCCGAATTCCAGGTTATGGCGCACGGAAAGCTCGGGGAAGATGTTCCGCCCCTGCGGCACATAGACAATTCCCGCTTCCAGCAGCCTGCGCGGCGGCCAGCGCATGATGTCGCGCCCGTCATAGCGGATGGTGCCGGAGGAGAGGTTCAGCAAGCCGAAGATCGCCTTGAAGACGGTGGATTTGCCAGCGCCATTCGGGCCGATCACCGTGGTGATGGCGCCGCGCTTCACCTTGAAGCTCGCGCCGTTGAGAATGGTCATGCGCCCGTAACCGCCCACCACATCTTCCAGTTCGAGGATCGTGTCGCCCATCGGGGTCTCTTCCATGGCTCAATGCCCCAGATAGGCTTCGATGACGGCCGGGCTGGCGCGCACTTCGGCGGGTGTGCCGACCGCAAGCACCTTGCCTTCGGCCATCACCACCACGCGGGTGCAGAGGCTCATCACGAAATCCATGTTGTGCTCGATGACGACGAAGGTCGCGCCGGCCTCGGCATTCAGCATCTTGAGACGCTCCCTGAGGTCGCCAAGCATGGTGAGGTTCACGCCGCCGGCCGGTTCGTCGAGCAGCACGAGGCGAGGGCCCGCCATGAAAGCCATGGCGGCATCGAGCAGCTTCTGCTGGCCATAGGAAAGGCTGCCCGCCTTCGCATCTGCGAGATGCCCGAGGCGGAAGAAGCCGATCATGCGCTCGGCTTCGGCCGTCAGCCCCGCATCGCGCGGGCCGAAAAGGCGCGAGAGCATGGTGCCCTTGTGCTCCTGCCCCGCGAGGATGAGGTTCTCGCGCACCGAAAGTTCGGGGAAGACCTGCAACAGCTGGAAGGTGCGGCTCACGCCGCGCTTGCTCATCTCCTCCGGAGAGAAGCCGGTGACTTCCTGCCCGTCGAGCCGCACGCGGCCCGAATTGGGCGTCAATTGCCCGAGGATGCAGTTGAAGAGCGTGGATTTTCCGCAGCCATTGGGGCCGATGATGCCGAGGATCTCGCCCTCATGCACCTCGAAGCTGACATCCTCGACCGCGCGAATGCCGCCGAAATGCTTCGCGATTCCCTCGACCTGAAGAACGGCTTTCACAGCGCGCTCTCCTTCACCGGCGGATTCCGGCCCATCGGGCGGCGGCGGATGGCATTCCAGCCGCGTTCGAGAAGGCCCATGATCCCCTGCGGGCAGGCGATGAGCAAAGCCACCACGATGGCCGCGAAAAGGATAAGATAGAGCCCGCCCGCGACGCGCAGGTATTCCGGCAGCACCACGCCCAGCAGCGCGCCGATGAATGGCCCGAGCTGATAGCCGGCGCCGCCGGCCACCACCATCAGCAGCAGGAAGAACGAGGCAGAAAGCGCGAACGGCGAGGGATCGATGAACTCGACCAGCGGCGCATAGAGCGCGCCGGCAAATCCTGCATAAGCCGAGCCGATGGCAAAGGCGAGAAGCGTGTAGTTGCGGATGTTGATGCCGAGCGACGCGGCGCGCACCGGATTCTCGCGAAGCGCAAGGAAGGCGCGGCCCCAGGGCGAACGGATCAACCACCAGAGCACCAGCGCGAGGATCAGCGTCACCAGCACCACGAAACGATGAAAGGCGAGATGGCCGTCGAGTTTCATGCCGAACAGGGTCGGGCGCGGGATGTTGGAAAGGCCGAAGACGCCGCCCGTCAGCCATTGCTCGTTGCGGAGCATCAGCCAGACCAGCGTGGAGAAGGCAAGGGTCACGAAGGCGAGGTAATGCGCCTTTACCCGCAAAGCCGGGAAGCCCAGCACGAGGCCGACCGCAAAGGTCAGCAGACCGGAAATCGCGAAGGCCGGCAGCCAGCCCATGCCGCCCTTTGTCGTCAGCAAGGCGGTCGCATAGGCGCCGATGCCCATGAAGGCGGCCTGCGCGAGGCTCTTCAGGCCCGCCAGCCCCAGAGTGAGGTTCAGTCCCATCACGGCGATGGCCGTCACCAGCCAGAGCGAGAGCACATAGGCGCCGTAGCGGCCCATGCCGGCCGGCGCAAACCAGAGCAGCACAGCCGCGAGCACCAGAGTGATCAGCACGCCGTCGGCGCGTCTCCAGAACGCGCGGGCGGGCGAGGCCGCATTGCCCGTGAAGGACGGGATATCGCTCATACGCGTCGCTCCTCCTTGCCGCCGAACAGGCCTTCGGGCTTCACCAGAATTATGATGACCAGCAGCACCAGCGGCACCGCGAGGCGATAGGAGGTCGAGATGTAAGCCGCCGCGAGACTGTCGATCACGCCGACGATCAACCCGCCCGCCAGCGCGCCGCGCACCTGGTTGAAGCCGCCGACGATGGCCGCGATGAAGGCGAAGAGGCCGATGACCTCGCCATTCGAGAATTTCGCAAGATAGATCGGCGAGATCAGCACGGAAGCAAGCGCGGCCAGCCCCGCATTGATGAGGAAGGTCAGCATCACCATTCGCGCCACGGGAATGCCGAGGATGAGCGCCACGCCGGGGTTCTGCGCAGCCGCCTGCATCTGCCGTCCCGTGCGGGTGCGCGTGACGAACCATTGCAGCCCGCTGATCGCCACTGAAGCCACGATGATGATCGCGACATGCTGCAGCGAGATGGAAATCCCCATGAAGCTCAGCGTCTGGGCCGGAAGCAGGGACGGGAAGCTCTGCGCTTCCGCCGAGAAACCGTCCTTCGCGCCTTCCTTCATGATGATCGCCAGCGCCATGGTGGCGATCGCCAGCGGAAGCACGCCGTGGCGGATCATCGGATCGACGATGGCGATCTTGAAGCCCCAGCCGAAGAGCGCGATGAACAGCCCGATACCCAGCACGGCCGCGAGCCAGAACGGCGCGCCCGCGAGCTTGACCAGAGCGAGGATGAGGATCGCCGGGAGCATCACGAATTCGCCTTGGGCGAAATTGATGGTCTGCGAGGTCTGCCAGACCAGCGTGAAGCCGATGGCGGCCAGCGCGTAGATGGCGCCTGTCGCGAGGCCCGCGACCAGATAGGCGATGAATTCGGCCATCGCTTTACGTCTCCGGGAATTTCTGGGGTTCACATCATCCCGGCTTTGCGGCCGGAATGATGGAGGGAGGAGCCGTGTGGATTACGGGTTGATCATCGGCAGGGTCTGCTTGATCACCTGCCTGCCCGCCACGACCTCGGCGAGGAAGCTTTCGCGATCAAGGTCGCCATTCTGCTCAATCCTGGTTTCGATCATGATGCCGGGCTCGTCCTTCGGGGTAATGCGCGCGCCACGAAGCGTGTCGGCGAGGCCCTTCTTGTCGAACTTCTTTTGCTTCTCGGTGGCCCATTTCACCATGTAGACGGCCATGTAGCCCTTGAGACCGTTATGGTCCGAGGCATAGTTGAAGCGCTGCTGGAACTTTCTGCCGAATTCCTGGAAAGCCGGCACCGGCGCGTCGATCGAGAGGCCGACATGGCCGCGCGCGCCGTTGGCGGCGTCGCCCGCAAGCTCGATCACCTTCGCGCCGAGAAGCGTGGTCTCACCCACCATGGGCTTCTCGATGCCCTGCTGCTTCGCGGAGCGCAGGAAACGGGCGCTTTCCTCCTCGTTCAGATAGACGAATACCGCATCGGCATTGGCATTCTTCACCTTGATCGCATCGGAGGCGAAATCCGCCTGGCCCTGCTCGGTGGAGACATCCGCCACGACCTTGATGCCGCGTTTCTCGAGTTCGGGGAGGATCGCGTCGCGGCCACCCTTGCCGAAATCGTTGTTCACCCAGACGACCGCGACGCTCTTCGCCTTGACGTCGTTCTGGAGATAGGCGGCGATCTTCGGCATCGCGGCAGCCTGGCTCAGCGAGGTGCGGAAGATGTAGGGGTTGCCCTGCTTTGTGAGGCCCGCCGCCTCGCCGCCGACAATCTGCGCAATCTCGGCGCGCTGCGAGATCTGCATCGAGGCGCCGATCGGGCCGGAAAAGACCGGGCCAAGCACCGCATAGGTGCCTTCATCGATCGCCCGCTGCACGGCGGCGCGGGTATTGCCCGGGTTCGTCTGCGTATCGTAATGCACGATCTCGATCTGCCGTCCGAGGATGCCGCCCCTGGCATTGATCTCGGCGACGGCGATATCGATGCCGTTCTTCCAGTTGGTGCCGGCGGTCGCGCCCGCGCCGGAAAGCTCCACCACATTGACGAGCTTCACCTTTTCCTGCGCCAGCGCTGGCGACAGGCAAAGAATCGTTGCAGCCGCGACAAGCATTCGGCGATCCATGGATATCCTCCCTCTTCTTCTTGCTGCTTGCTTCTTGCTTTCTCCCCGGCGGTTGCCTTGTGCCGGCAACTTCCCGGGTTTCAGGCGGGATAAAACACGGCCCGGAAACCGAACGCAACGACCACTTCATGCGCTGAGCCGAACGTCATGTCATGATTTTGATGATCCGACCCAACCTTGCATTTCCGTGAGCATCAGGCGAACGAAATTCTTGGCACGGCGTTCTCGGCGTGGTGTTCTTGATGCGGCGTTCTTGATGCGGCGAGAGAGCGCCCGATCCGCCTTCCCCGGCGCGCAGGCCGTGGTGGCGTGCTTCACGATCGCCATGTCCCGGCCGAATTTTCTTGCGCGATCGGGACTGTGCGGGAACTTGAGAATGTGGGGGAACAGTTGGTGCGGAACCGGTCCAAGCCCTGCCCGTGACATCCGGGGCCTCAGCAGGTTTTGACAATTCCGGATGCGTGTGGTTTTTGCGGAAAGAAGCCTGCGGGAAAGCCTCAATCCTGATGCTCGAGCCTCTGGTTTTCGTGGGAGGCATCATGACATTACGGCTCATTGCCTTGGTTCTGGGTGTCGCACTGGCCGTCTCGGGCTGTGCTTCGCTGCAGGAAACCTCGGATGGTGATCCCGCAAGCGGGGCCCAGGCTTCTGCGCTGACCGAGCGTCCAACGGAACTCACGCGCGAGATGCTCATCGGGCGCTGGGGCGTTGCCTCCTTCCGCGAGGATAAGGACCGTGCGCGCGCCACCGCGCAGGCGCGCTCTTTCTGCACCCGCCAGCCCTATGAGATTACCGCCGGGCCGCGGAACGGCGTGATGATGCACGCGGCGGATGATCCCAAGCTCTACGAACTGCGCCTCAAGGGCGCTTCGGATGGCAAGACCTATCTGGGCTTCGAGGCACCGCCCGGCGATTGGCAGGATCGCGTCATTCTCTCCGCCTCGAACGACCAGTTGGTGATGCGTTTTGTCGATCCCGAGATCCACAACCGCTACGGCACCTTCATTTATGTCCGCTGCAAGTAAGGGGAGGTCCGATTGATTCGTTTTCCGCTGCTTCTCGCGTTTCTCGCAAGCCTTGCAGCCGTCCCGGCTGCGGGGCAGGGGCGCACGCCGCCGCCTGAAACCATGGATATCGGGGATGAGCCAGGCCGCGTTTCCACCGCCGAGACGGTCATCGAGGATGGCCCCTATGCGCGTCAGATGGTGTTCTTCCGAACGAATGAGCCGCCGAACACGTTGGTGATCCACACCTCCGAGCGCTTCCTTTATGTCGTCATGGGCAACAACCGAGCGCTTCGCTACGGCATCGGCGTGGGGCGCGAGGGCTTTCAGTGGGCGGGCCTCCAGAAGGTGTCGCGCAAGGCCGAGTGGCCGGACTGGACCCCGCCGCCCGAGATGATCCAGCGCCAACCCTATCTGCCACGCTTCATGGCCGGCGGACCGGGCAACCCCATGGGCGCACGGGCGCTTTATCTCGGCTCCACGGTCTATCGCATTCACGGCACCAACCAGCCGGAAACGATCGGACAGGCGATCTCCTCCGGCTGTTTCCGCCTCGCCAATGGCGATGTGATTGATCTTTTCGAACGCGTGCCCGTTGGCGCGAAAGTCATCATCCGGCACGGACCGCAGGTCTGAGGAGAATATCATGTCCTGGCGCAAGAGCCTCGCGGCCGCCTCCCTCGCCCTTCTGGGCCTGGCCTCCGGCGCTTCGGCCCAGACCGGCACGCTGGAGCAGGTGCGCCAGCGCGGAACCCTGCAATGCGGCGTGAGCACGGGCCTTTATGGATTTTCCTTCCAGCAGGACGGGAAATGGGCCGGGTTCGACGTCGATTTCTGCCGCGCCGTGGCGGCGGCCGTGCTCGGGAACGCGGATCGCGTGAGCTTCTTGCCGCTCTCGGCTTCCGAGCGTTTCGAGGCGCTGAAGTCAGGCAAGATCGATATCCTCTCGCGCAATTCCACCTGGACCCTGCAGCGCGAGGCGGAGCTTGGTCTCGTCTTCGCGGGCGTGCTGTTCCATGACGGCCAGGGCTTCATGGTGCGCAGAAACGCGAACATCACCTCCGCGCTCGAACTCGGTGGCAAGAAGGTCTGCGTGCAGGCCGGCACGACGAGCCAGAACACGGCGCGCGATTATTTCGCGGCGAACGCCATGACGGTGGAACTGAAGGTCTTCCCGGATGCGGCGGCCACGTTGGCGGGCTTCGCCAAGGGCGAATGCGACGCGATGACCACTGACAATTCCGGCCTTTTCGCCGAGCGCCTGAAGCTCGAGAAACCCGGCGATGCCGTGATCCTGCCCGACATCATTTCGAAGGAACCCCTTGGCCCCGTGACGCGCGCGGATGACATGCACTGGCACATGGTCGTGAAATGGGTGGCCTTTGCGCTGATCAATGCCGAGGAACTCGGCGTTTCCACGAAAACGCTGGCGGCCGCCGCGCAA
>JADCCH010000039.1 GCA_020252865.1 Methylobacterium sp. | reverse complement strand
GCAATGTCCCGGTGGTCGTGGCGAAACCGCAACCGGCCAAGGAACGCCCGGCCAATCCGGGCGGACTCGAGGTGCCGGACCAGAACAAGCAGGTGCTGGCGGCACGCAACGCACCGCCCACTGATTCGCGCCCGGCACAGGTCGTGAACCAGACCGAGCAGCCCGTTGACCTCAACCAGATCGCGCGGCGCGACAGCGTGCGCATCGTGGCACCGAGCCCGTTCCAGGGCGCCCCAAACCCGGCGACACCAAACCCGGCGACGCCGAACACCGCGACGCCGAACACCGCGACGCCCGGCATGGATATTCCTCCGCCCGGCGTCACGCTGCCCGGAACAACACCCGCCCCGGCTCCCGGTGAGCCGCGCCGCGTGCAATCCGTGCGCATCGCCGATCCAGTCACGCCGCCACCGGCCGTCACGCCTTCCGCGACTCCGGGCATCGGCACCGGAACGATTCCCGGCATCGCGACAGGAGCGGCCGGTTCCGTCCCGCCCGCCCGTCCTCAGGCCCCCATGACCTTGCCGCCCGGCGCGCAGGCGGCCATTCGCCCGACGCCATCCGTCAACCTTCCTTCCGTCGTCGCGCCGCCCCCGGCACCCGCGCCGCCGCCAGCCGCGACATCCTCGGCGGATAGTGGGCCGAAGGTCGAGGCGCGGCCGCAATCCCCCGTCACGCCGCCGCGGCCGCAGACCGCGCCACCGGCTCCCCAGCGGCCCGCCACGAATGCGCCCCTGCCGCTCGTCAATGCCAATCGCCCGGCTTCGCCGCCGACGAATGCCGCAGCACCCGCCAACCCGGCGCCGCGCGTTGCAAATGCGCCAGCAGCGGGAGCGGGCGGTGCCTTTGCGATCCAGCTCGCCTCGCGCCCCTCGGAGGCGGATGCGCAGAGCGCGGTTCGCCAGCTTGGCCAGCGCTTCTCGGGCCAGATCGGAGGGAAATCGCCCGTCGTCGTGCGGGGTGAGTCCAATGGCCAGACTGTTTACCGCGTCCGGGTCAACGGCTTCGCGCAAGCCGATGCGACCGCCGCCTGCGATCGCATCCGCGCGGCTGGCGGCGCCTGCTTCGTGACGCGCCAGTAACGCTGATGAAGCCTCTGATCTTCGGCGCGGCGGGGCCGCGCCTGACGAACAGCGAAAGCACCTTCTTTTCCGAGCACAAGCCGGCGGGTTTCATCCTCTTCCGCCGGAACATCGAGGACCCCGCTCAGGTCAAGGCGCTTGTCGCCGCCATGAAGGAGGCCTCCGGCAACCCGGATGCCCTCGTGCTTATCGATCAGGAAGGCGGACGCGTCGCGCGGCTCCGGCCACCGCATTGGCCCGTCTATCCGCCCGGCGCGGCCTATGGCGCGCTTTGGCGCATCGATCCCGATCTCGCGGGCGAAGCCGCTTTTCTGGGCGCGCGGCTGATCGCGGAAGACCTCTTCCAGTTAGGCATCAATGTCGATTGCCTGCCGGTGCTCGACGTGCCGGCAGCCGGCGCGCATGATGTGATCGGCGACCGCGCCTATGGCCGCGAGCCGCATGTCGTGATGGCGCTGGGGCGTGCCGCGGCGCAGGGACTCCTGGAAGGCGGTGTCCTGCCGATCATCAAGCACATACCCGGCCATGGCCGCGCGATGTCGGACAGCCATCATGCGCTGCCGCGCGTGCGAGCCAGCCGCTGCGTGCTGGATCACACGGATTTTCCACCCTTCCGCGCATTGGGGGATCTTGACCTCGCGATGACCGCCCATGTCGTCTACGAGGCGATCGACCCGCATCAACCGGCGACCACCTCCCGAAAGGTGATCACGCAGGTCATTCGCGGGCAGATGGGCTTCGATGGCCTCCTGATGTCCGACGATCTCTCCATGAAGGCGCTCTCGGGCCATTTCGCCGACCGCCGGAAATCCGTGCTCGCCGAAGGCTGCGATCTCGTTCTCCATTGCAATGGCGAGATGGACGAGATGGCCCCGATCGCCGAAGGTTGCCGGGGCATCACGGCGGAGGCGGAGCGTCGGCTCAACCGGGCGCTTTCCGCGCTCGGAAGGCCCGCGCTCCTGCCCTTTGACCGTGGACAAGCCGAGGCGCGGCTCGCGGAGTTGCTTGCCATCCCCACGCATTGAGGCGATTCTCGACCGATGGCGGAACCCGTCGATACCAGCCTCGATTTCGAGGAGAGCGTGCTTGTCGCGGGCGAGGATCGCGACGAGGGCGAGCGGCTGACCGTCAGCCTCGAGGGGTATGAAGGGCCGCTCGACCTGCTGCTCGATCTCGCGCGACGCAACAAGCTCGATCTGCGCGCAATT
This sequence comes from Methylobacterium sp., assembly GCA_020252865.1. Taxonomy (GTDB): domain Bacteria; phylum Pseudomonadota; class Alphaproteobacteria; order Rhizobiales; family Beijerinckiaceae; genus Rhabdaerophilum. The sequence goes on along the minus strand of JADCCH010000039.1, from coordinate 2,327 downwards.
TCCATCCTCGACCTCGCGGACCAGTATCTCGCCTATATCCAGGAGGCGCGGCGGCTGAAGCTGGAGGTTGCCGGCGATTATCTCGTGATGGGTGCGTGGCTGGCCTATCTGAAATCGCGCCTGATCCTGCCGCAGAGAACGAATGAGGCCGACCCGGAGGCGGTCGATCTCGCGGGCCGGCTCGCGGATCGCCTGCAACGGCTCGAAAGCATCCGTCGCCTGGGCGAGATGCTTGGCGCGCGTCGCGGCGATGCGCGCGAAAGCCTGCCGCGCGGGGCAGGGGAGGCCGTGATCATCGAGCGGCAATTAACCTGGGAAGCGAGCCTGCAAGACCTGATTTCGGCCTATGCGGAATTGCGGAAGGTGCATGCGCAGAGCCGCTACCGCATCGGCACGCGCTCAAGCGTGCCCATTCCGGAGGCGCGGAGCTTCCTGGAAGGGGAACTGGCGCGCGAACGGGATTGGGCCACGCTGGACAGCCTGCTCGCGCGCATGCCCGCGAGCCGCACCGCGCCGCGCAGCGCACGCGCCTCGGCCTTCGCGGCGAGCCTCGAACTGATCCGTGACGGCAGGGCGGATGCGAGGCAGGAGGCGATTTTCGCACCCCTGTTCCTGCGCCGCGCGGAACGGCCGCCGCTCCCGGCGGAGCCCGCGTCATGAGCAAACCGCCTTCGCGCCCCGCCCCGGTTCTGCGCACCGTGGATGCCGATGACGAAACGATCCAACGTTTCGCGCAAGGCCTGCGCATTGCCGAGGCGCTGCTCTTTGCCTCGCCCGAACCGCTCGCCGAGGAGGTGATCGCCCGCATGCTGCCGCAGGGCGTCGAGGCGCAGGGTGTGCTCGCTGAATTGGCGGCACTCTACCACAACCGAGGCGTGAACCTGCTGCGCGTTGCCGGAAAATGGATGTTCCGAACCGCGCCGGACCTCGGCTACCTCCTGAGGAAGGAAAGCCACGAGGAAAGAAAGCTCGGACGCGCCGCGCTCGAGACGCTGGCGATCATCGCCTATCACCAGCCGGTGACGCGCGCGGAAATCGAGGAATTGCGCGGTGTTTCCACCAACAAGGGCACGATTGACGCCCTGCTGGAAGCGGGCTTCATCCGCCTGCGCGGCCGCCGCCGCACGCCGGGCCGCCCCGTGACCTTCGGCACGACCGAGACCTTCCTCATCCAGTTCGGCCTTGACAAGGTGGGCGATCTGCCGAGCCTTTCGGAACTTGCGGGCATGGGCATGGCCGATCCTCTGCTTTCGACGCTGGGAATGCCGCTCCCCACGGATGACCCCGCCCTGCGCGCCGACGAGGACCCGCTCGAACCCGACCTCTTCGAGGCCATGTTCGAGGAGCGCCTGGAGGAGGCGGCGGAAACCCCGCCGCTTGACCCCGATGGCGCGGATATGTCAGCGGATCGGGAGATCCCGCCCCGACCACGCCCCGACCCTGATGGCTGATTTCCAGAACGCCTCGCCCCGCATCCGCGCTTCCGCCGTCATTCCCGCCACCCTCGCTTTCGAGGGCGTGGGGAAATCGTTCGGTGATATCCACGCGGTAGAGGACGTCACTTTCACGGCGGAGGCCGGAGAGGTGATTGGCCTTCTTGGGCCCTCCGGCTGCGGAAAATCCACGTTGCTGCGACTGGCTTCGGGCATCGAGGAGCCGACTCGCGGGCGCATCCTGCTCGATGGGCGGGAGATTTCCGGGCCGAACAGCTTCGTGCCGCCGGAGAGGCGCGGCGTGGGACTGGTCTTTCAGGATTACGCGCTCTTTCCCCATCTCGATGTGATGGGCAACGCGGCATTCGGCCTTGCGAACCTCGATTCCCGCACGGCCCTCGCGGCGGCGGATAATGCGCTGCGCCGCGTGGGCCTCGGGCATCGTCTCAGGGCGAAACCGGGCGATCTCTCCGGCGGCGAGCAGCAGCGCGTGGCGCTCGCGCGGGCCATCGTGCCCCGCCCGCGGGTGCTCTTGATGGACGAGCCTTTCTCGAACCTCGACAAGCGCATGCGCGACACGGTGCGCGAGGATACGGTCGCGCTGCTGCGCGAAACCGGCGCCACCGCCTTGATCGTGACGCATGACCCCGAGGAGGCGATGCGCATCGCCGATCGCATCGTGCTGATGCGCGCAGGCCGCGTGGTGCAGGTGGGCGATGCCCGCGCGATCTACCACCAGCCGGTGGATCTTGATGCGGCGCGTTTCTTCTGTGATCTCAACGAGGTGCCGGGCATTGTGCGCAACGGCGCGCTTGCGACGCCCGTGGGGAATTTCTCGGCCGGCGGGCTCCCCGGGGGGCGCCGCGGAATCGCCGCCATCCGCCCGCAATCCAT
>JADCCH010000389.1 GCA_020252865.1 Methylobacterium sp. | reverse complement strand
GAAGAAATCAAGCCGCACGGGATCGCCGAAACCGGGCGGAAAGAGATCGACAAACCCGCCGCGCATCGCGAAATCGCCGACATCGCGCACGGTGGAGGTGCGGTTACAGCCGTTGTCTTCCGCCCATTGCGCGATCGTATCGAGGTTGATCGCGTTGCCCGGCGCGGCCGAAAAGCTTTGCCTTGCCACGAAATCGCGCGGCGGCAGGCGCTGCATCACGGCATTCACGCTGGCGATCACAAGGCGCGGGCGATCCCCGCCACGCGTGCGGACGAGCCGAGCGAGCGCCTCCATGCGGCGCGCCAGCACGCCGGCATTGGGCGAGGCGCGATCATAGGGCTGGCAATCCCAGGCCGGCAGGCCGATGACCTCGATCTCCGGGAAGAGCGCGCCGAGCGCACCCTGCACTTCCGCCTGTCGCAGGCCATCGCGCGCGACGAAGAGCGCCAGAGCGGGCTGATCCGCCCCGCTCGCCTGCTTCAGCCGCGCGATCTCGGCCAGCACGAGCGCCAGCCCGCCATCGGCGACGCCGCCGATGCGTAAGGACTCATGCTTTTCGAGCGCGTGCGTGAGGCTCGCAGTCGGCAGGGGCGGAAAAAGCGGCATCAAAACTCGCGGGAAACGTCAAAACTCGATCGGCTTGTCGTGTGTATGGAACGCACGAAGCGCCTGAAAGATCGGCGTGTCATAATTCGCCGCAACCTCTTCCTTGCCCGTGATCCAGGCGAAGAGATCGCGATCCGGCACCTCGATCAGCGCCTCGAACAGGTCGAGTTCGGAATCGCTCATCGCGTCGATGGCCCTCTCGGCATATTGGCCCATCAGCAGGTCCATCTCGCGCGTGCCGCGATGCCAGGCACAGAACAGGATGCGCTTGCGGCGCGGATCAAGACCATCGGTGGAACGCGAAAGGCCGGTCACGGGCAACTCCGGAAGCGGGCGGGAAGGATTGCGGAAAGAGGCCCGCAGCGAAGCAAAGTCAAGCCGAAAAGGCTGCTTCTCGAGATTCCGCACGCGCCTGATTCCGTGCTAACCGGGTTCCATGCGGCCGACTTCGCTTGATCCCTTTTTTGCGCCGGTCTCCCGCCTGCCCGGCGTGGGGCCGAAGCTCGGGCCGCTCTTCGATCGCGTGACAGGGCGCGGCACGGATGGCGGGCGCCTGATCGACCTCCTGATGCATCTGCCGGTGGATGCCGTGGAGCGGAAACTCTCGCCCACCATCGCCGAAACGCCCAACGAGGGCATCGCGACCTTCAAGGGTATCATCGAGGCGCATCGCCCCGCCCCGCCCGGCCGCAGCCGTGCGCCCTCCCGCGTGGTGGTGGGCGATGAAACGGGCGATGTCACGCTCGTCTTCTTCAACCTGCCGCAGGCGCGTCTGGCGTCGCAGATGCCGCTCGGGGCGGAGCGCGTCATTTCCGGCAGAATCGAGCTTTTCGACGGGGCAAAGCAGATCGTCCACCCCGATCGCATCCTCCACCCTGCGAAATTCGCGGAGGAGCCGCGGATCGAGCCGATCTACCCTCTGACGGAGGGGCTCTCCTCCCGACGCATCCAGAATGTGGCCAAACTTGCGCTCCAGCGCGTGAAGCCCTTGCCGGAATGGCTGGACCCCGCCTTTATCGCGCAGCGCCAGTGGCCCGGCTTCCTTGAATCGCTCGCACGGATGCACGCGCCGGAGAGCCTTCGCGATATCGCGCCGGACGGCCCGTGCTGGACCCGCCTTGCCTATGACGAATTGCTGGCGCACCAGCTCGGCCTGCTGCTCTTGCGGCGCGGATTCACCCATGCCAAGGGTCGCCGCACCCATGGCGACGGCCACCTGCGCCGGGCCATTCTCGCCGCCCTTCCCTATGAACTGACCGGCGCGCAGAAACGCGCGCTGGAGGCGATCGAGACCGATCTTGCCGAGGAGAAGCGCATGCTGCGCCTGCTTCAGGGCGATGTCGGCGCAGGAAAAACCATCGTCGCCCTGCTCGCGATGGCCATCGCGGTCGAGGCCGGAAGGCAGGCCGCGCTGATGGCACCGACGGACATCCTCGCGCGCCAGCACGCGGATCGCCTCGCCCCGCTCTGCGAGAAGGCGGGCATCCGCCTGGCTCTCCTTTCGGGGAAGATGCCGGCCGAGGCGAAGCGCCGGGCACAGGCCGCACTCGCCGCAGGCGAGGTCGATATCGCCATCGGCACGCATGCCTTGTTTCAGGAGGATGTGCGCTTCCGCGATCTCGCTTTCGCGGTGGTGGATGAGCAGCACCGCTTCGGCGTGCACCAGCGCCTGGCACTCGCGAACAAGGGCGAGGCGGTGGATTTGCTGGTGATGACCGCGACGCCCATCCCGCGCACCCTGATGCTCGCCTGGTTCGGCGATCTCGAGAGTTCCGCGCTCGACGAGAAGCCGCCGGGCCGCAAGCCCATCGACACGCGCGTGGTGCCCGTGGATCGGCTCGAGGAGATGGTCGGCGGGCTGCAGCGCGCGGTCATCTCCGGCAAGCGCGTCTACTGGGTCTGCCCGCTCGTGGGCGAGAGCGAGACGCTCGATCTCGCCGCCGCGGAGGCGCGATACGAGGATCTGTCGAAGGTGTTTCCGGGTCGCGTCGGCCTCGTGCACGGGAAAATCCCGCCCGCCGAGCGCGATGCCACGATCGCGCGCTTCCAGCGCGGCGAAATCTCCGTGCTGGTCGCGACAACCGTGATCGAGGTGGGAGTCGATGTGCCGGAAGCCTCGATCATGGTCATCGAGGAGGCGCAGCGCTTCGGCCTCGCCCAGTTGCACCAGTTGCGTGGCCGCGTCGGGCGCGGCGCGGAGCAATCGGTCTGTCTCCTCGTCTACCGCGCGCCATTGTCGGAAACGGCGCGTGCGCGGCTGGGAATCCTGCGTCAAACCGAGGATGGCTTCCGCATCGCCGAGGAGGACCTGAGGCTGCGCGGCGAAGGCGATGTTCTGGGCACGCGGCAATCCGGCATGCCCGGCTTCCGCCTCGCGCGGCTCGATCTCCATGCGGAACTGCTGAAAATCGCGCGTGACGACGCGCAATTGCAGATCACAAGGGACCCGGATTTCATTTCCCCGCGCGGGCAGGCGCTTCGCAACCTGCTCTATCTTTTCGAAAGGGAAGAGGCGATCCGGCTCATTTCAGCCGGCTAGAACGGTTGCCGATCTGACTGAATCGATCGACCGGTCTAATCGGTGCCGGAGGGCTCGGATTCTCCCTTCCTTCCTGCCTTGCTGGGCGCCGCCAGTCGCTTTTGCGCCTCCACCGCCGCGCGGCGCGGGTCTTCCTCATCGGTGCGGATCAGGCCGAGGGACATCACGATCTTGAAGGCTTCATCCACGGAGACGGGAATCTCCACCACCTTCTCCTTCGGCACATAGAAGAAGAAGCCCGTGGTGGGGTTCGGTGCGCAGGGCAGGAAAACGGCCGCGAATTCGCCGTCCTTGGGCAGTCCTCCGGCGATGTCCGGTCGAGGCGGCGAGGAAATCAGCACCACGGACCAGCAGCCGGGCGCGGGATATTCCACCAGCCCTACCTTTCGGAAGGACGTGTCGGATTTCGAGAAGATCGTTTCGAAGATCTGCTTCACCGAGCGATAGAGCCCGCTGACCACGGGCATGCGCGCGAGCAGGGTCTCGCCGAATTCGACCAGCGTGCGCCCCACGAGGTTTGCGGTGAGGAAACCGAGGAGCGTCAGCGCTACCAGAAGCACAAGAATGCCGAAGCCGGGAATCGCGAAGGGCAGGTAGTTTTCCGGCAGCACGCTCTTGGGGACCAGCGGCTTCACCCAGCCATCCGCGATGCCGATGACCCACAGCGCGATATAGATGGTGATGACGACCGGCCCCACGACCACAATTCCCGTGAGGAAGTAGTTGCGCAGCCGATGGCTCAGGGTCAGCCTGATCGGATGAGGCGCGGCAGGCGGCAGGGAGGGCAGCGGCGGTATGGTCACGGTTCATCCCGTTTCGAGCATTTCCTGAGGTAGCGCGCCGTTCGGGTGATGACCAGAGGCGCTCCGGTTTTCGTCGCGTTCAGGCCTGGGACAGCGGCGCTTTCCGTGCGAGATCGAGAACAATCCCCGCCGCAAGGGCGCTGGGCGGGCGGGCTTCTGCCGGCTTCATGATCGCTTCGAGCCGCGCGAAGCCCTCAAGCTGGCGCTGCCGCGCGGGACTTTCCTGCAGAAGTTCATGGAGGCGCGGTGCCAGCGACAGCGGACCCATCTCTTCCTGGATGAATTCCGGCACCAGCCTTTCACAGAGCACGAGATTCGGCAGGATGGCGGAAGACGCCGTGATGAGCCGCCGCGCGATGAAGGCCTCCCATTCCGCCACCCGATAGGCGGCGACCGTGGGGATCTGGGCCAGCGCGAGTTCCAGCGTCACGGTTCCGGAAGCTGCGAGCGCCGCGCGGGCCCGGCGGAAGGCCGCAAGCTTTTCAGCCTCGCCCACGACCACGCGGATCGGCAGGCCGGAGGCGGCGACGCGGCCCCGCACATCCGCTTCAAGATGCGGCAAGGTGGGGATCACCCAATCCGGCATCATGCCGGCAGGCGTTGCCAAGGGCAGCGTCTCCAGGAATTCGGGCAGGAGGCGGCGGATTTCGCTTCCGCGCGAGCCTGGCAGCACGAGAACGGTGGGCTTCAAGAAGTTGGTGCGGGAAGCGGCCTCCTCCTCCGTTTGCGGGCGGAATTCCGCGAGGCGCTCCACGGCGGGATGCCCGATATAGGTGCCGGCCGGACCTTTAAGGCGGCGAAGCGCCTCGGGCTCGAACGGCAGCAGGCAGAGCACATGGTCGATCGAGGGCCTCATCGCCGGCGCGCGGCCGGGGCGCCAGGCCCAGACGCTGGGGCAGACCCAATGCACGGTCGCCTGCGCGGGGTTCGCCGCCCGCACGCGCTTCGCCACGCGTTTCGAGAAATCCGGGCTGTCGATGGTCACGAGCACATCCGGCCGGAAGGCCTGCACGGCCCGCACGGTCTCGCCCATGCGCTGGAGGATGGTCGGCAGGCGGCGGATGACCGGGCCGAGGCCCATCACCGCGATGTCCGAGAGCGGGAAGAGGCTCGGAACACCTTCCTCCGCCATGCGCGCGCCACCGACGCCGGCGAATTCGATGGTGGGATCAACGGCGTGCAGCGCCCGGATTAGGCTGGCGCCAAGCTGGTCGCCCGATGCTTCGCCCGCCACAAGGAAGATGCGCACCGGCTGCGCCTCAATCGTCGTCGCGCGGCGTGCAGATCGAGCGATCACCGCCGGCGCGGATGAAATCGAGAATTTCGTGGATCAGCGGATGGGTGTCGAATTCGCTCGCCACATCCTGCACGCGCTCCTTCAGCGTGCCTTCCGGAGCGAAAAGCAGACGATAGGCGCGCCGCAATTCATGCACCTGCTCGGTGGTGAAGCCACGACGACGCAGGCCAATGATGTTCAGCCCGGAGAGGTGGGCCTGGCGATGATCGGTCACCGCCATGCCGTAGGGAATCACATCATTCGCGATGCCCGACATGGCCGCCACGAAGGCATGGTGGCCGATTCGCACGAACTGGTGCACGCCCGCGCCCCCGCCGATGATGACATAATCGCCGACATGGCAATGCCCCGCGAGCATCACATTGTTCGAGAAGATGACGCCGTTGCCGACGATGCAATCATGCGCAACATGGCTATAGTCAAGGAACGTGCAATCCTTGCCGACCCTGGTCAGCGAACCGCCGCCTTCCGTGCCGGTATTCATCGTCACGCCCTCACGGATCAGACAGCGCTCGCCGATCTCGAGGCGGGTCTTCTCGCCCTTGAACTTCAGATCCTGCGGCTGATGGCCAAGCGAGGCGAAGGGGAAAACCTTCGTGCCGGCGCCAATCGTCGTTTGCCCGGCCACGGCGACATGGCTGACAAGTTCCACGCCGTCGCCGAGAGCGACTTCAGGCCCGACCGTGCAGAACGGGCCGATGATGACATTCGCGCCGATCTTGGCTGCCGGATCAATGTCCGACAGGGGATGAATGGTGGACGCCATGGCCTTGCCTTACTGCGTAACAATCATCGCGCTCAACTCGGCTTCCGCCATCAGCTGGCCGTCGACTTTCGCCTCGCCCTTGTACCACCACATGTTGCGCCGGCGGCTCAATCGCGTGAGGTGATATTCCACCCGATCTCCCGGTGTCACCGGCTTCCTGAATTTGCATTTGTCGATGGTCATGAAATAGACAAGCTTCGCGCCGCCGCCCGCCTCGCCGGAGGCAATGCAGGCCGCGCCCGCCGTCTGGGCCATGCCCTCGATCAGCAGCACGCCGGGCATCACCGGTGCGCCGGGAAAATGCCCCATGAATTGCGGCTCGTTGAATGTGACATTCTTCACGCCGACGACGTAGCGATCGGCATCCATCGTCACGATGCGGTCGATCAGCAGGAACGGATAGCGATGCGGCAGGTACTGCATCAGTTTCGTGATGTCGAGGGGCAAGGAAGGGCCCTCAGTCATCGTTCCGGATTCGTCAGCCTTCGTCATGGATCCGCCCTGTCTTGACCCTGGATCACGGTTCATTCGTGACTGGAACACTATAGCCGAGCTGGCCTCAGCCGCCGTGCTGCTCGCCCTTTTGCGCGAGTTTGGCCAAGGCCGCAACCTCGCGGAAGAAGGTTCTCGCGGCTTTTGCCGGCAAGCCGAGGTATTTCCCACCAGCGGCAAGGTCGCCCATCACGCCCGATTTCGCGCCGATCTGAGAGCCCATCCCGAT
>JADCCH010000388.1 GCA_020252865.1 Methylobacterium sp. | reverse complement strand
TCAGCCTTGGCGAAGACCTGAAAGGCATAATCGCCCGCAGGGTCGGCCTTCGGGGTGGATGTGCCGACCTTGATCGCCGGATCCAGCATCCGGTCGAGGAGGTTGCCCGGCGTGACCGTCAGGCCATGCCTTACGAAGGCACAAAGCTCGTTTCGGGCAAAAAGAACCACAGGGCCCGCCTTGCCAGCTTTGGCGAGGGATTGCGGGTGGCTCACATTGGCCGAGGCAAAAACCTCGGCCTTCTCGCCACCCTCAATGGCATCCCGTAGCAGCCCCGACGGCGCATAACGCTGCGTCACTGCCGTTCCGTGCTGCTGCTGGAAGGCCTGGCTGATCTCCGTCAGCGCACCGCGTAGGGAGCCGGCCGCATGGAGCAGAACAGGCTCATTCGCTGATCCGACGCTTATGGGGAGGGCAGCCATCAGGAGGGCCAATCCGATTCGGAACATTTCACGCCCCCGGCTGCGTGGCGTTGGGGAAGAACAGCGATTGCCCGCCAATCTTGTAATCCGCGATGGCCTTCTGCCCTTCCGGCGAGACGAGCCAATCGATGAAGGCCTGGCCGTCGGCCTTCTTCACATGCGGGTGCTTCGCGGGGTTCACGAGGATCACGCCATATTGGTTGAAGAGGCGGCGATCGCCCTCGACCACGATGTCGAGTTCACCCCGGTTCCTGAAATTCAGCCAGGTCGCGCGATCGGAGAGCACATAGCCGTTCTGGGCCGAGGCCATGTTGAGCGCGGCGCCCATGCCCTGCCCGATCTCGCGATACCACGGGCCCTTCACCTTCTCGATGTCGATCTCGGCGGCCTTCCAGAGATTGAGCTCGGCCGAATGCGTGCCGGATTTGTCGCCCCGCGAGATGAAAAGCGCGCCCTTGGCCTGAACGTTTCTCAAAGCGGCCACGATATCCTTGCTATGCTTGATGCCGGCGGGGTCGGCCTTGGGGCCGATGAGCACGAAATCATTGTACATCACCGGCTTGCGCTCGACGCCGAAGCCGTCCTCGATGAATTTCAGCTCCTGCGCGCGGGCATGCACGAACACCACATCCGCGTCACCGCGCCGCCCGGTATCCAGCGCCTGGCCGGTGCCCTGGCTCACCACGCGCACCTCGATGCCCGACTTCGCCTGGAAGATCGGCAGAAGATGCGTGAAGAGCCCGGAATCGGTGGTCGAGGTGGTCGAGGACACCGTGATGAAACGCGCCGATGGCGCCTGTGCGAAAGCGGGCGCGGCCAAAAGGAGGGTTGCGGCAAGGCTGAGGGTCAAACGGCGGTTGAGCATGAATTTCTCCCGAATTGTTCTGCCAGCCTCACCGCAGTTCGAGCCCCCTCCTGCATCTGGTCCGACGACTTTGAGCAAAGGAAAGGGTGCCGGCGATCCAGCGTTCCTGCGCTTCATATGTAGAGAAGGTTATGCTTTTCAAGAGACGTAATTCATGCATATTAATGCACTTAAAAACAGGATAGGGCCGTGAATCTTGGGGACCCTGTCCGGATGCGTCCGGGCAAGTGGCGATTGCGCACAACGTGACATCAGGGATATCGAAGCCCGGCCTTGCAGCTTTCCCCCGCGGCCAAACGTTTGGGTGACGGGTCGGTTCACGGATCGCCGGCCTTTTGCGCTCGCTTGCCGGCGCTCTCTTGCCGACCCTTATCTTGCCGGCCTCAAGAGGAGGCGTGCGCGAGATGCTGCTTCTCCTCAGGCTTCTTCTCGGATGGCGTGGCCTTCAAGGCCAGCAGCCGGGCGGAATTGAGGATGAAGGCCAGTTCGGATCCGACATGGATCGCCGCCGCCATGAGCGGGTTTAGCAGGCCGAAAGCGGCAAGCCCGATGCCCACGGCATCGATCACCAGCGTGCCTGTGAAATTCTGCCAGATGATCCGGCGGGTCTGCCGCGCGATCAGAACCGTTTCGACCAGCTTGTTGAGATCATTGCCGATCAGCACGATGTCCGCGCTTTCCTGCGCGATATCCGTGCCCGAACCCATGGCGACGCCAACATTGGCGGCCGTCAGCGCCGGCGCATCATTGACACCATCCCCGATCATCGCGACGATCCGCTTCCGGGCGGTCATGGCGCGTACGAGGCGGTGCTTGTCCTCGGGCATCAGGTCCGATTTCACTTCCGCGATGCCCAGCCGCGCGCCCACCTTCTGGCCTACCCGCGCCACGTCGCCCGTGAGAAGCACCGTGCGCAGGCCGAGATCATTGAGCCGCGCCACAGCATGCGCCGCCTCGGGCCGCAGGGGATCTGCCACGGTCACCGCGCCGAGGTATCGACCATCCGCCGCCACGAGGATTTCCGAGCCCTGATCGGGCACGCCATCAGCGGGCATAGGCACGCCCGCCTCCGCGAGAAGCTTGCGATTGCCCACGAGGATCAGGCGCCCGGCATGGGTCGCGTTGATGCCGCGTGCGACGGTGTAGCGAAAATCATCCGGTTCAGTCGCGGCGATGCCCCGCGCCTCGGCCTCACGGATGACGGCACGCGCCAGCGGATGCTCGGAATGGAACTCCGCGATGGCCGCGAGGCGCAGCAATTCGGTTTCATCGATTCCAGCCGCTGCATCGAGGCGCGTCACCACCGGTTCGCCGATCGTCAGCGTGCCGGTCTTGTCGAAGACGATGGTGTCGACCTTGCCGAGCGTTTCAAGATGGATGCCGCCCTTGATGATTGATCCAAGCCGTGCGGCTCTTCCGATGCCGCCGAGAATGGCGAGCGGCGTGCCCGCCGCGATGCCGCATGCCCCGGCCACGATGATCACCGAAATCGTATCGCGAATATCGCGCGTGATCAGGAAGGTCAGCACCGCGCAGACAAGCGCGACATAGACAAGATAGCCGGCAAGCTGGTCGGCCAGCTTCTGCACCGGCGCGCGCGTGTGTTCCGCTGCCTCCACGGCCTGGATGATCCGCCCGTAGCTCGTATCCGGGCCGACTTGCCGCGTGGCAATTTCCAGAAGGCCCAACTGGTTGATGGAGCCGGCAAAAACGGTCGCGCCCACCTCCTTCGCCGCGGGCATGGATTCACCCGTGAGGCGCGATTGATCGACATAGGAATGCCCGGATACCACCTCGCCATCGACCGGCACCTTCTCGCCGGGGCTGACCACCACGATGTCGCCGGGCACGACCTCGGCGAGCGGCAGGGTCACCACCTCACCATCCCGCCGAACGCGTGCCTCGCGCGGCACGAAATTCACGAGATCGAGGATCGCCATGCGTCCGCGCGCGATCGTCATGTGCTCCAGCTCCTCCGCCAGCAGCACGAAAAGCGTGACCACCAGCGCCGTGAACCATTCGGAGATTGCTGCCGCCGCGACAATCGCGATCGTCATGGAGAGTTCCATGGTCATCCGGCGGGCGAACAGATTGGCGAAGGCCTCGCGGAAGATGGGCCAGCCCGCAAAGACCAGAGCCAGCGCCCCGATGACGCTGACGGCCGGGAAGGGCTCCCAGAGCCGGAACCATACAGCGGCGGCAGCCAATACCGCGATGCCGATCCTGAGCACCGCGCGGCGTTCGAAGGCCGAATGCTGATGAACGGAATCGGGCGCAGCCTTGTTCGACACGAAATCAACCTCCTGCCGCCGGTCCTCACGGGAGCCGAGACATTTTTAGAACCACTCTAAGCTAGTCGAATTCCGGGCCGCATTTGTTGTGGCGGATCAAACGCTGCAACGGATCAGCAGGCAGTGATGGCGCCATGCGCGCGGCGCGAGGCCGCGAGAAGATCGCGCGTATAGGCCTCGCGGATGTCACCGGAACGAATGGCATCGAGCGTGGCCTCCTCGACGATCCGCCCTTCCTTCATCACGGCCACGCGGCCGCAGAGATGGCCGACAACCGCGAGATTGTGGCTGACCAGTACGAGAGTCAGCCCGCGCGCGGCCTTCAACTCCGTTAGAAGGTTCAGAACCTCCGCCTGAATGGAGACATCCAGCGCGGAGGTGGGCTCATCCAGCAGCAGGATCGCGGGTTCGAGAATGAGCGCCCGGGCAATCGCCACCCGCTGGCGCTGGCCGCCGGAAAGCTGGTGCGGATAGCGAAAGCGGAAGCCGCCATCGAGGCCCACATCCGCCAATGCGCGGTTGATCCGCTGGTCGGCATCGCCGAGACCGTGGATCGCCACCGGCTCGGCGAGCGTCGCATCCACGGTCATGCGCGGATGGAGCGAAGCGAAGGGGTCCTGGAACACCATCTGCACCTGCCGGTAGAAGGCGGGCGGGCGTTTGGCCTGCTGCGGCTTGCCGGCAATGGTGATGGTGCCGCTCCAGTCGCGGTTCAGACCGGAAAGCGCACGCAGGATGGTGGATTTGCCCGAACCCGATTCGCCCACGATGCCGTAGCTTTCGCCCTCGCCCACCGTGAAGCCGACATCCTTCACGACATGCGAGGCGCCGAAGCTGACATCAAGGCCAAAGACCGTGATGGCGTCGCTCATGTCCCGGCCCCATTCGCCCAGGCGGGGTCGCGCTTCAGCGTGGCGAGGCGATCCTTCGGGTGGTCGAGATCGGGCAGGCAGCCGAGCAGGCCGCGGGTATAGGGGTGCCTGCCTTTCGAAAGCGCCCTGGCATCGAGCGTTTCCATCACACGGCCCGCATACATCACCACCACCCGGTCGCAGAAGGAGGCGACCAGCGGCAGATCGTGGCTGATGAAGATCAGGCCCATGCCGCGATCCGTCACCAGCCGCTCGAGAATATCCAGCACCTGCGCCTGAACCGTGACATCGAGCGCTGAAGTGGGCTCGTCCGCGATCAGGATATCCGGCTCGCCGATCAGCATCATCGCGATCATCACGCGCTGGCCCATGCCACCGGAAACCTCATGCGGATAGAGATCATGGACGCGCGCGGGCTCGCGGATCTGAACAGCCTCGAGCATGGCGAGCGCGCGTTCGCGAGCCTCGGCGCGGCTCGCTTTCGTATGCACGCGATAGGCCTCGCCGATCTGCTGGCCCACGGTCATCACCGGGTTCAGTGAGAATTTCGGGTCCTGCATCACCATGGAGATGCGCTTGCCGCGGATCGCGCGACGGCCATGCCTGTCGAGGCCCATCATGTCCTGCCCGCGGAATTCCATGCGGTCGGCGGTTACCTCGCCCGGCCAGGGCACGAGATCAAGGATCGCGCGGCCGGTCATGGACTTGCCGGAGCCGGATTCGCCAACGATCGCGAGTTTCTCGCGCCCCAGGGTGAAGGAGAGGCCGCGCACAGCCTCCACGATGCGCGTCGGCGTGTGAAAGCGCACCCGCAGGTTCTCGACCGCGAGGAGAGGCGTTTTTGCATGCATCAGCGGGCATCCAGCACGTCGCGCAGGCCGTCGCCCAGCAGGTTGAAGCCGAGCGCCACAAGGCAGATCGCGAGGCCGGGGAAGGTCGCGACCCACCATTGGTCGAAGATGTATTCGCGGCCATTGGCGATCATCGCGCCCCATTCCGGCATGGGCGGCTGCGCGCCAAGCCCCAGGAAGCCGAGGCCGGCTGCCGTGAGGATGATGCCCGCCATGTCGAGCGTGGTGCGCACGATGAGCGAGGGGATGCAGACCGGCATGATGTGCTTGAGCACGATGCGGGTATTCGAGGCGCCCTGCAGCCGCACGGCGGCGATGTAATCGGAACTCCGGACCACCATCGTCTCGGCGCGGGCGACGCGCGCGTAAGGAGGCCAGGCCGTGAGCGCGATGGCGATGCAGGCATTCTCGATGCCCGGGCCGAGCACCGCGACGAAGGCCAAGGCCAGCACAAGGCGCGGGAAGGCGAGGAAGATATCGGTGATGCGCATCAGCACGCGGTCGGTCCAGCCGCCGAAATAGCCGGCGACCGTGCCGATGAGCAGGCCGATCGGCCCCACCGAGATCACCACCAGCAGCACGATGACGAGGGTGACGCGCGTGCCATGCACAATGCGCGAGAAGATATCCCGCCCCAGGGCATCCGTGCCGAACCAGTTTTTCGCCGAGGGCGCAAGCAAGCGCTGGTCGAGGTTCTGCGCGAGCGGATCATGCGTCGCGATCCATGGCGCCAGCGCCGCGACCAGCAGCAGGATGATCACGATCGCAAGGCCGGTCAGCGCCAGCGGATTGGCCTTCAGCGCGAGCCAGCGCCGATAGGCCTGCGCGAGCCGCGCCTGCCCGCGCGAGACCGGCGCTTCGGAGGTGAGATAGGCGTAAAGGCCGCTCATGCCACGCTCCTCACCGCGCTCGCGGGTCGAGGATGCGCGCCAGGAGGTCCGTCAGCAGGTTGATGCCGACAAAAACCGCGCCAACGACAATGGTGCCGCCCAGCACCGCGTTCATATCCGCGCTCAGCAAGGAATTGGTGATGTATCGTCCGAGCCCCGGCCAGGCAAAGACCGTCTCGGTGAGAACCGAGCCTTCCAGCAGGTTCGCATAGGAAAGCGCGATGACGGTCAGCAGCGGCACCATGGCGTTCCTGAGGCCATGCCGCCAGATCACCCGCGTTTCCGACATGCCCTTCACCCGCGCGGTGATGATGTATTGCTGCTGCAATTCCTGGATCATGAAGGAGCGCGTCATGCGGCTGATATAGGCGGTCGAGAACAGCCCGAGGCAGGCCGAAGGCAGCACGAGATGCGAGGCGGCGTTGCGGAAGGCCTCCCAATCGCCCTGCAGCGCGCAATCCAGCAGCAGAACGCCGGTGATCGGCTCGATGAAATCCTGGTAGCTGACCCCGATCCGCCCGGGCCCCGAAACCCAGCCAAGCTTCGCATAGAAGAGAAGCAGGCCCATCAGGCCCAG
>JADCCH010000387.1 GCA_020252865.1 Methylobacterium sp. | reverse complement strand
CAGGCGAATGCCCTCGGCATCAACCGAGCGGGCCTTCACGGATAACTCGCCAAGGCCGCGCAGGAAGCTGCCCACGGCTTCCGTGACTTGGGCGGCATCGGGATGACCGGCAAGGCCGAGCATCATGATGACCGGCGCCATCGTCGCGATTTCGAGGCGGAACTGTTCCGGCTTCTTGTTCTGCCGCTGCGCCATTTCCGCGATCGCCTTTTCGAAGCCGCCATGGTTTTTCACCGTGATGCTCGCCTCCTGCGCGGTGCCGGTGAGCAGCAGGGCGGTCCAGTTCCTGATCGGGTCCTCGAAGAACGCCTTCGGCACCTGGCCGAAGGTGAAGCGCATGGAAATGCGCGCGAATTGCTCGAAATTCACCGAGATATCGCTGAAGGTGACGCTTGATTTCGCCGCGTCCCAGGCACCCTCGAGATTGAAGGAGAGGTCGAGCGTCTCGAAACCCATGGCGCGGATGCGTTGCAGTCCCTCATCCTTGACGATGGGAGGGATGGGCATGCGGAAGTTGCTGAAGTTCAGGCCGATCGTGGTGGGCGTCACGCCCACGAACGCGCCATACCGGTTCTCGAAACTGGCAAGAGAGAAGCGGATGCGCTCGCTCTGAGAGCCTGAATTCGGCAGATCCACCTCGAGGCCGTTGAGCTGGAAGCGGTAATCCGGCACGGTGAGGCGCGCGGCTTCCGCCTTGAAACGGGCGAGATCCGGCTCTGGCTGGTTGGAGAGATCGCCGCTTTCCAGCACGAACCTGGCCAGGGACGCGAAGATCCAGCGATAGAAATCGCCGTCCCAATTCATGCCGCCGATGCGCAGCGAGCCGTCCTTGATGGAGACATCGATGGCATCGACCGCGCCGCCCGCCTTCTCGCCGCCGTTGAAGCGTGCGCCGGCCAGGCGGAAAGTGGCTTCATCGCCATGGTCGAGCCTGCCCTTGCCGGTCACCGGCCCGATGGTGAGTTCGCCCACCTCGAAGGAGCCGTAGAACTCCAGCAGCATCGCCAGAAGGTCGGCGGCGAATTCCGGCGGCTTCGTGCCTTGCTGCTCCCTCATCAGCTTCTCGAGCCTGGGCCACATCTCGATCGGCGCGCGGCTCATCGGCTTCACGCGGAACTCGGAGAGGGTGGTGGGACCGATGGAAACTGTGAAATCCCGGAAAGCCAGCTCGCCTTTCTCGATCGCATAGGCCCCGTGCACGGCCTTGAAGGGCGCATTGCCGGTCGGGGCGGCTTCGGTCAACCAGCGCAGGAAGGTCACGGTGTCCAGCGCATCGAGGGAGGTCAGGCCGAATTTCGCGCCGTATGGCACCGGCGGCTTCCCAGGCTCGGAGAGGTTGCCGGCCTGCCGTGTCTCGGCGATCTCGATTCGCCCGAACACGCCGGAAGCGATGTCGCGGCCCGTGATCCGCTCATAGAATGTCGTGGTTTCCTGCCCATCGATCACCGTAACGAACTCGATCGCGCCGATGGTGAATTCGTCGGCGCTGAACCGCGCGAATGTCTTGGCCATTTCCGCCGGGCTCGCGCCCCTGAGGAGTGCTTCGATCTCCTCGCGGCTCAGCGTGGAATTGACGAGGTCGAGATCCCTCAGCTTCACGCGGAAGACCTGACCCGGCCATTCGAAGCCCGGAATGTTGGTCACCACACGCGGGGATTGCGCCGGCGCCGGCGTGGGGAGTGTGACAGGTGCGGGAGCCTGAGCGGGTGCAGGCGCTGCGGCCGGGCTCGCCGGCGAGGACGTGGCCGGTGCCGAGGACGCGGCCGGTGCAGAGGCCAAGGGTGCCTGAGCGGGCGGAGCAGGCTGGCGCATGACAAAGAACAAGGTTGCAGCCGCGACCGCGACCGCCGCCACGGCGATGAGAAGGATGTTCGGACGCGATCCGCCCGGTTCCGGGTTGCTCATGACATTCCCTTGAATTGCCCATGATGAAAGACGAAGACTTGTCCGGATGGGGTCCGACATTTCATGGACCGGATCAAGCGGAAACTGGATTGCTGGACCGGCGTGAAGGTTTGGGGAACGGGCCCCGTGAAACCGGATGTCCGGCTCCGATCCTGACGCATGATTTCACGCGTCCTGACCCGGAGCATCCTGTCGCGCGGCTGAACCGTGGCCGGCAAGACAGCCTGGCCTGCGGTCGCGCGAGGGGCAAGAAACGAAAAAAGGGCGCCCGAAGGCGCCCGATTCCGTTGATCCATCTTGTGAAGAACAAATCTTCAGCAGCTGTAATACATGACGAACTCGATCGGGTGCGGGGTCATGCGATAACGGTCCGCCTCGCCCTTCTTCAGCTCGATGTAGCTGTCGATGAAGTCGTCCGTGAACACGCCACCGGCCTTCAGGAAGGCGCGATCCTTGTCGAGCGAAGCGAGGGCTTCGTCGAGTGAGCCGCAGACGGTCGGGATCTTCTTGAGTTCCTTCGGCGGGAGATCGTAGAGGTCCTTGTCCATGGCCGCGCCGGGATGGATCTTGTTCGCGATGCCATCGAGGCCAGCCATCAGCATGGCGGCGAAGGCGAGGTAGGGATTGGCGGTCGGGTCCGGGAAGCGGACTTCCACGCGCTTCGCCTTCGGCGAGTTGGTCCACGGAATGCGGCAGGAGGCAGAACGGTTGCGAGCAGAATAGGCCAGCAGAACCGGCGCTTCATAGCCCGGAACCAGGCGCTTGTAGGAGTTCGTCGACGGGTTGGTGAAGGCGTTCAGCGCCTTGGCGTGCTTGATGATGCCGCCGATATAGTAGAGGCAGGTCTCGGAAAGGCCGGCATACTTGTCGCCCGCGAAGACCGGCTTGCCGTTTTTCCAGATCGACTGGTGCACGTGCATGCCCGAACCGTTATCGCCATAGATCGGCTTCGGCATGAAGGTCGCGGTCTTGCCGTAGGACTGCGCGACGTTGTGGATCGCGTATTTGTAGATCTGCATCTGGTCCGCCATCGTGACCAGCGTGTTGAACTTCATCCCGAGCTCATGCTGGGCCGAGGCGACTTCGTGATGGTGTTTTTCGACCGAGACGCCCATCTGCGCCATGGCCGCGAGCATTTCGCCGCGCATGTCCTGCGCCGAATCCTGCGGCGGAACCGGGAAATAGCCGCCCTTGGTGGCGATGCGATGGCCGAGGTTGCCGCCTTCGTAATCGGTCATGCCGTTGATGGGCAGTTCCGAATGGTCAAGCTTGAAGCCGGTATTGTAGGGGTCGGCCGCGAACTTCACATCATCGAAGATGAAGAACTCGGCTTCCGGGCCGAAATAGGCCGTGTCGCCCACGCCCGATTGGGCCATGAACATCTCGGCGCGCTTGGCAATGCCGCGCGGGCAGCGGTTATACATCTCGCCGGTCGCCGGCTCGAGCACGTCGCAGTTGATCGAGAGCGTCGAGGCCGCGAAGAACGGATCGAGCGTCGCCGAGCCGAAATCCGGTTTGAGCAGCATGTCCGACTCGTTGATGGCCTTCCACCCGGCGATCGACGAGCCGTCGAACATGATGCCTTCCTCGAGCGTCT
>JADCCH010000386.1 GCA_020252865.1 Methylobacterium sp. | reverse complement strand
GCGCCCGTCGATGCGGCTCTTGGTATCGAGGATGTTCCAGCGTACGATCTTCGCCTGGAGTTCCTTGAAGACAACCTTCACCTGCTCCTTGTCGAATTTCGGCTCCTCGCCTTCCGGGAAGAGCGCGGTCATCACCTTCGCCTTCACGGCATCGACCGCCGCATAGCGCTTCTGCTTGTCGACGATCCTGTAGGCCTCGCGCAGGTCTTTCTCGGCAACCGCGAGCATGGCCTTCTCGATGGGCGATAGATCGGCCGGCTCGAAATGACGCGGCTCCTTCGCGGCGCGCTCGGCCAGCGCAATGATCATCTCGATCACCGGCTGCCAGCCCCTCTGGCCCGCAACGACCGCGCCGAGCATCACGTCCTCGGGGAGTTCCTGCGCTTCGGACTCGACCATCAGCACCGCATCGGCCGTGCCGGCGACGACGAGATCGAGCTTCGTGTCCTTCATCTGCTCCAGCGTGGGGTTGAGCACGTATTCGCCGTTGATATAGGCAACGCGCGCCGCGCCGACCGGGCCCATGAAGGGCACGCCGGAGAGCGTGAGGGCGGCCGAAGCCGCGACCATCGCCACGATATCCGGGTCATTCTCGAGATCATGGGAAAGAACCGTCACGATCACCTGCGTATCGTTGCGGTAGCCGTCGACGAAAAGCGGGCGGATCGGGCGGTCGATCAGGCGGGAGACCAGCGTCTCACGCTCGCTCGGGCGTCCCTCGCGCTTGAAATAGCCGCCAGGAATGCGGCCCGCAGCGAAGGTCTTTTCCTGGTAATTCACGGTGAGCGGGAAGAAATCCACGCCCGGCTTCGGCTCTTTCGCCGAAACGACAGTGGCGAGCACGGTGGTCTCGCCATAGGTGGCGAGCACGGCGCCATCCGCCTGGCGGGCGATGCGGCCGGATTCGAGCGTCAGCTTGCGGCCGGCCCAGGTGATGGTCTTGCGTTGAATATCGAACATGTCTTGTCCTGTCGTGGCCGCCCCGGACCCTCCGGGCGGCATGGCGGGTTATGCGCGAAACGGCCGGGGCGATTGCAATCGCCCGGCACGGCACTCGCAAAACGGCGAGGTGCACCCGAACCCATGGGCAAGACGGCGGGAGGCTCCGGCGATCCGGCCATGCTGGCCAGCGAAGCCCCCGGCGATCCTGCCATGGACACGTCGGATTTCGCACAATGTGTCGAACGGGGCGGACCATTCCGTCCCGTTCGGAAGAAAGAGGCGCGGGCGGAAAACCCCCACCCCCTTCGAAGTTCAGCGGCGGATGCCCAGCCGCTGGATGAGAGCCTGATAACGGCCCTCGTCCTTCCTCTTCAGGTAATCGAGCAGCGAACGGCGCTGGGAAACCATCTGCAGAAGCCCGCGGCGCGAATGGTTGTCCTTCTTGTGCGCCTTGAAATGCTCCGTGAGGTTCACGATGCGCTCCGAGAGGATCGCAACCTGCACTTCCGGCGAACCGGTATCGCCCGACTTCGTGGCGAAATCCGAAATGATCTGAGCCTTGCGCTCGGCAGTCACCGACATCGAAACCTCCTGACATTGGGAACAGAGCCAAGCCGGGATGTCGTCCAGCGAGGCTGAAAATGCGCGAGGACAGGGCCCCTGACGCGGTTGGCGCTATACAAGCCTTTGGAAGAAAAGGCCAGCCTATTCTCGCTTGGGCCTCAGCCCCCGAACAGGAACACGCGATGCGGCCGTAACTCCGCGCCCTGCATGTCGCCGATGGCGACGAGATCAAAGCCCGAGAATACCGTCACATGGCCTTCCATCACCGGCGCATCGCGCCCGCGCAGGATGATGCCCTGCCCGCGCCGCAGACGCGCGGCGTCCCCGCCCGTGACAGTAACGCTCGGCAGTTCATCGAGGCCCCGCTCGACCGGCGCGATGAGCCCGGCGAGATGCGCCTCGCGCTCGGCCGGATCGGCGATCTCGCGCGTGAGATCCTCGGCGGAGACAAAAATCGCCTCGGAGAACGGCCCCACCCGCGTGCGGCGAAGCGCCGTGACATGGCCGTAGCAGCCCAAGGCGCGGCCGAGATCGCGCGCGATGGCCCGCACATAGGTGCCCTTGCCACATTCTGCCTCGAGAATCGTGGCGGAACCCGTATGGCTCACGATGCTCAGCCGGTCGATCTCCACTTCGCGCGCCTCGAGCGCAACCGTCTCGCCTTCGCGTGCGAGATCATAGGCGCGCTCGCCATCGATCTTGATGGCCGAGAATTGCGGCGGCACCTGTTGGATCACCCCGGTGAAAAGCGGCAGCAAGGCTTCCACCTCGGCGCGGGAGGGTCGCTTGTCGGAGGTTTTCGTCGCGGTGCCCTCGGTATCATCCGTGGTGGTCTCAACGCCCCAGGTCACTTCGAACCGGTAGGCCTTCTCGCCATCCATCACGTAAGGCACGGTTTTCGTCGCTTCCCCCAGCGCGATCGGCAGGCAGCCGGAGGCAAGCGGATCGAGCGTGCCGGCATGGCCCGCCTTCTTGGCGCGGAAGACGCGCTTCACGATCGCGACCGCATGGGTGGAGGTCATCCCGACCGGCTTGTCGAGGATCAGCCAGCCATGCACGTCGCGCTTCTTCGGGCGCGGCTGGCCGTTGTCTTTCGGGTTATTCATCGTCCTGGCCCGTTTCGGCCTCGCGCATGGGCGCGAGATCGCGCTTCACGCGCTCTTCTGCGAAAATCTTCTCGATGCGCGCGGCTTCGTCATAGCGGTCATCGATGCGGAAGCGCAGGTCGGGCGCGAATTTCATGCCGCGCAGCCGCCGCGAGACCGCCCCGCGCAAGGCCTTCGCGTTGCTGTTGAGCGCCTGCACCGCTTCCTTCTCGCCTTTTCCACCGAGCGGCATGATGAGCGCGGTCGCAAGCTTCAGATCCGGCGACATCCTGACCTCGAGCACCGAGATGATGAAGCCATCAAGCGCAGGGTCCGGCGCCTCGCCTCGGGCCAGCGCGTCGGAGAGCGCATGGCGCACCTGCTCGCCCACGCGAAGCTGGCGCTGGGAGGGGGCACCGGGGGTGGAACGTGCAGTCTTCATACGTCGGCCCGTAGCGAAATTGGTGACTTGCGGTGGCCCCAGCAAAAAACCAACAAAAGGGCAGTGAGTGTGCAGCCTATCGGAAATTCAACACCCGCAGTCCAACTCAAAGCAATGCAGCCCTCGCGAATTGCGGCGTGTGTCACAGTCTCTGACGGATCAACGTCCATCAATCCAACAACGAAGGATCCAAGCGCTACCAGAACCCAGAAACTTGCAGACCACAAAGCTAACCTTGCCGGACAGCGACGTCTCCAGACCATCGCTGCAACAACGATAGTAGGAAGGAAGAACAGTAGAAAATATGGGCTTAAGAGTTTGGGCCAGCCGCCAAAGGGTAAGATCAGAACCGGCCAGTCTCCAGTGTTCCAGCTTTCATCGATCTTGTCGCAGACTTCTGCCACCGCCACGCAGGTTTGCATGGCGGTCATCACCAGGAAAAGCCCAAGCCTCCCCATCGCCTCACAAGCTCCGCTTGATCTCCTCGGTGCGGAAGCACTCGATGACATCGCCCGCGCGCATGTCCTCGTAGTTCTGGAAGGCCATGCCGCATTCCTGCCCGGCCGTGACTTCCTTCACCTCGTCCTTGAAGCGCTTCAGCGTCTTCAGCGTGCCCTCGTGGATCACGACATTGTCGCGGATCAGGCGAACGCCCATGCCACGCTCGACCTTGCCATCGGTGACCAGGCAGCCCGCGATGTTGCCGACCTTCGTGATGTTGAAGACCTGCTTGATCTCGGCATTGCCCATCATGGTCTCGCGGACCGTCGGCGCGAGCAGGCCCGACATGGCCTGCTTCACATCGTCCACGAGGTCATAGATGATCGAGTAGTAGCGGATCTCGACGCCTGCGCGCTCGGCGGCCTCGCGGGCCTCCTTATGCGCACGCACGTTGAACGCCACGACCACGGCACCCGTGGCCTGCGCCAGCGTGATGTCGCTCTCGGTCACGCCGCCCGCCGCCGTATGCAGCACGCGGGCGCGCACCTCGTCGTTGCCGAGCTTCTCGACCGAGGCGGTGATCGCTTCCACCGAACCCTGCACGTCGCCCTTGATGACGAGCGGGAATTCCTTCTTCCCCGCGCCATCCTTGGCGGCCTTCATGAGTTCCACGAGGCTCCGGCCCGTGCCGCCGCCGCGTGCTGCTGCCTTGTCGCGCTTCAGCCGCTCGCGATATTCGGTGATTTCGCGGGCGCGGGCTTCGTTCTCGACCACCGCGAGGCGATCACCCGCTTCCGGCGCGCCATT